>DASUFX010000078.1:0-20263 GCA_036274355.1 Kofleriaceae bacterium
CAACGTGAAGTGAGCGCAGACCGCGCGTTCGACGACAACTCGGCCGTCTGGTTGCTCGGCGCGCCCGCCGACACGCCCGCACCGCCGCTGGCTCGCGATCTCGATGTCGATGTCGCGATCATCGGTGGCGGCTTCACCGGCGTGGCGACGGCCTATCGGCTGAGCCAGCGCTTTCCGAAGCTGGGTATCGCGCTACTCGAGGCGAAGCAGCTCGCGAACGGTGCGAGCGGGCGCAACGGCGGGCTCGTGCTCAACGGCATCACCGTGAAAGACGTCGACGCGGATCTGATGGTGCGCGAGCACGCGATCACGAAGCGCGCGATCGACGACATCGAGGCGCTGATCCGCGAGCATTCGCTGCCGGTCCGCTTTCGCCGCACCGGATGCGTGCATGTGGCAACGACCGCGGAAGCCGCCGAGCATGCGCACGCGATGACCGAGCAGCTCGTCGCGCGCGGTTTGCCGCTCAGGTTCCTCCGCGGCGCAGAGCTCGATGCCGTGTTGCCAGTCCGCGGTGCGCACGGTGCCGTCTTCGATCCGACAGAAGCGATGCTCGTCGGCGTCGATCTGATCCGCGCGATGCGGCCGCTGCTCGTCGCGCAAGGCGTTCAGATCTACGAGGGCACGCGAGTCACGCGCGTGCGCGAGGGCGCGACGATCGAGCTCGCCACGCCGGGCGGTGTCGTGCGCGCGAAGTCCGTCGTAATCGCGACGAGCGGCTACACGCCGCGCCTCGGCTACTTCACGACGGGCCTTCTGCCCGTGATCTCGCACGTCATCGCGACCGATCCGTTGCCCGCCGACCTGCTCGCGTCTGTCGGGCTCGCAAAGATTGCCGGATTCTTCGACGACTCGCCACGCCTCGCATACTGCAGCGTCGACGACGCCGGCCGCGTCGTGTTCGGCGGCGGCACGACCGCGGCGTACGCGTATCGCTTCGGCAATGCGACGGCATACGTGCCTCAGCGCGACGATGCAGCCGAGCGGGCATTGCGAGCCTCGCTCGTCGGCTACTTCCCGCAGCTCGCCGACGTGCCGATCCGTCATCGCTGGAGCGGGCCGCTCGATCTCACACTCGTCCGTCACTGCGCGATGGGCGTGCTCGGCGAGCATCGCAACATCTATTACGCCGTCGGCTTCAGCGGCCATGGCATCACGCTCGCGAACCTCGCAGGTCGCGTGCTCACCGATCTCTACGCCGGCGAGCACGACCGCTGGAAGGACTGCGCGTTCTACATGCGCAAGCCGAGCGGCATCCCGCCGGAGCCGTTCCGCTGGATCGGCTATCACCTCTACACGAAGCTCACGGGCAAGTCGCCGTGGAAGCGGCCCGAGTAGCGCTACTCGACGAAGAGCTCGACGAACTCGAATTTGAAGTTGCCAGTGCCCGCGGCGTCGGCGAGCTCCGAGAGATAGACGCGGCCATTACCGGTGCTCGCTTGTCCGCTGCCGGGCGTCGCGTTCTGTGGGCTCGCGGGACGCACGGTCCAGCTCGATGCGGTGCCGGCGGGGGCCGCGCCGCTGACGCGCTGGAAGATCTGCGATGCGGCGCTCGGCAGCTGGGCCATCGGACCTTCGACGAGCGTGCCTTGTGCGTTCAGCAGCGAGAACGTCTCGCTGCCATTGATCTGCGGAAACTTCGCGCCCGAGTTGATGTACACGACGTTCGAGCCGAGCGACCGGCCGTAGAACGCTTCGAGCTCGGCACGCGTTGCGTCGCGCGCGACGATCACATAGCCCCCGTGCGGAACGACGGTGCCAGCCGGAAGTTGAAAGTTGGCGGCCGCGTTGGCCTGGCGAATCGTGAACCGGCTCACGTCGACGCCCTCGACGGTCCGCGCGACGCCGTCCTCTGGTGCGCGGCCGAGCGTGCCGAGGAACTCGAGCACCTTCTGCTGATCGTCGGACGATAGCGCTGCGAATGCAGTGCGCGCCCCGAGCGCCTCGCCGGCATGCGCAAGGATCGCTGCGCGTAGCGTCGGCGCGCGACCGTCGTGCATGTACGGCGGTGACGTCGCGACGCCCCACAGCGGCGTGGTGATGAACTGGGCCGGCGCGATGCTCTTGAACGGCTTGCTGTCGGCGAGCGCGCTGCCCATGTCGTGGCGCTTGAAGTCGCTCCACAGCTCGACGGTCGTCGAACCGTCGCTATTGCGCGCCGGGTGCGGCGACTTCATGTCGGTCGCCAGATCGAACGTGATGCCGGCGCCGCCGGTCGTGTCCGCTGGCTCGACATGCGTCGTCGAGCTCAGGCGCATCTGCGCGACATGGCAATCGCCGCAACCGACGCTCCCAAACAGCTGCTCGCCAGCGGTGGCACGCGCGCGACCATTGGTGTCCGCTGGCGGAACCCGCACCGGCGTCTCGCGCAGTCCCATATAGGTTGCCATGGCAGTGAGCTGACCCTCGGTGATCTCGTCGGTCACGCCATCATTGTCGGGATCGCGGCAGTTCGAGCCGGTGCCGAACGTCGCGGTGTCCGGAGCCGCGCAGTGCTTCGCGATCGATGGCGCGCTCTGCATGCCGAAGTGGACGCGGAAGCCACCCTCGACAAACCGGCGCAGCGTCGCCTCGCGACCTTTCCAGCCGAACGGCTTGACGACGAGATCCGGATCGACGCCTTGCAGGTTCGTGATGTCGACGAAGCCTTGCGGCGTCACCACGACCGAGCCGAACGAGACCCCCTTCGAGCTGAGCGATCGCGTCACCGAGGTTGCGCTGCTGGCCGCGGCGGATTTCGCTGCCGCGAGCTGCGCCTGCAGCTCGTTCGTCATCTCGATCCCGATCTGTTGGCGCAGACCGAGGCCGAGGACGATCGGCGGATTGCGCACGAGCCCCGAGGAGCGGTTCACGCCATCACCGTTCTGAAAGATGTTGTGATTGAGGTCGCCGGCACCATCGTCGCCTCCGACGTTGTGGCAGGTGATGCAGCTCTGCGCTTCCGGTGCGCCGAAGCCGCCCTGGTGGACGGTCCGAAAGTTCGGTCGCGGGTTGGTACCCGCGGGCGCACCGGTAAGCGCGTTGCCTAGCCCGTCTTCGACGCCGTAGATGTTCTCGAACAAGAAATCGCCGACTTCGAATAGCTCGTCCGGCGTGAAGGCGCCGTGATCGATGTCCGTCTGCGCGATGCGCGAGCTCTGGAACGTCATCTCGCCAGACGGCGCGCACGCGTTGTTGGTGCAGATGAGCGTCAGACGGTAGTGGCCTCCGCCCTGTTGAGCGAAGCTGGTGGCAACGATCAGATACTCGCCATCGACGGGTAGCGTGAAGTCGACGATCTCGGAGTCTTTCGCGCACGCGATGCCGTTGAAGAAGTCGTCGTTGCGAATCAGATCGGCGCCACGATCGCCATCGACGTTCTCGGGCCCGAACAGGTGCACCAGCGTGTCGGGCTGACCGCACCTCTCGCCACTCATCGCGATCGTGATCTTGCCGCCGGCCTTGCCGTTGAACTTGTAGCCGTGGAAGTCGCCTTGCTCGAGCAACGTCGTCGGGTTTTCAGGGAACACCGCCGTGTCGAAGGCGAGCAGACCTTCGTCGTTAATCGGGGTTGCGGCGGTGAGCACGAGCTCGTCGTCGTACTTCGCCGTTTCTTCTTCGCCGGAGGTGGCGCAGCTCGGCAGCGCCGAGAGGCCGAGGAGGATCCACAAGGTTCGTTTCGTGTAGTGCATACAGAGTTCCTTCACTGCGGTGAGCAGGTGTTCGGCGTGGGCGTTGGCTGATCGACCCACGTGGTGGAAGAGGTGCGAGAGACGCTGTGACCGGCTGCAACATCAGGGCAGCGCGGCGTCGCGGCGGTGCCGCTCGCGTCGAGAAGGCCGGCGCCGTTGTTCAGGCCGCACAGCACGGCATCGAGCGGAATCGTCGACGGAGACAGCTGCGTGATCGGCACGTCGAACAGCGCGAAACCGGCGGCTTGTCCGTTCGTGCCCGAGCCGTTTATTAGATCGGGCGAGAAGTTGTACGTCTGGCCGTAGACCGGGCCGCCGTTCGCGGTGGTGGAGGTCGGTCCGCCGACGACGAAGCAGCCGTGCGCGGGAATCATGCCCGCGAGCTGCGCCATCGAGTACGTGTAGCCGGTGCGCCCCGAGCCGAGGCTGTACGCGGACAGATCGATCGCGACGTCCGTCGTGTTGGCCAGCTCGATCCACTCGTTGCCGTCATCGGTGCTGATCGGATCGAACTCGATCTCCGAGAGCTGCAAGCCGGTGACCGCGATCGAGGTCGAACGCGAGATCGAGCCCGCGGTCGCCGTAATGCGTACGGCATGCGCTGGCCGCTTGCCGATCACGTCGATGTCGACGCTCGAGACACCGGCATCGACGTGGTACGCGCTCGGCACGCCGAGCACGGTCGCATTGTCGACGTCGAGGTCGATCGATTGGCCGCCGGGCGGCGCGGGGAGCGCGAGCGTGATCGTGATCCGGGTGTGCTCGCCTGCGCGGATGGTCGTGGCAGCGGCGGCGATAGAGGCGACGGGGGCATCGACGGTCATTCCCGCGTCGGGCGGCATGTCGTTGTAGTCACCCATCCGCTCGCAGCGCGCGCCGGCGCGGATCCATGCCTCGATGCGTGCAATCTTCTCGGCGTCGAGCCGCGGTGCGCCGAACGGCATTGGCTCGTTCGAATCGGCGCAGCCGGTCGCCGGCGCTCCGTCGAGGTGCGTGCCGGTGAGCTTGTCGAGCAAGAAGCTCAGCTCCGGCTTGCCGGGAACGACGAGCATCTTGTTCGGGAACAAGCACGACGTGTGGCCGACGAGCGCGCTGCACATGTCGTCGCTGCGCAGATCGAGATGTGCTGCAGGTGTGGGACCGCCGTGACAGCTGCCGAAGCCACAGCTCGTGGCGAAGACGTCGGAGCGGATGGCTTCGAACGTTGGCTCGTCGGTTTCAACGATCCCGCCGGGTGGGCGGACATCGGTTCCACATGCGCTCGTGGCGAGCACGAGGATGAACAAAGAGACTCGCATCAGTGCACCTCACAAATTCCGGGCGTGCCAACCGGCTGGGTCGTCCAGCGTTCCGACGTCCGGACGTAGGTTCCGGATGCAGGAGCCGCAGCGACGACGTCGGCGAGATCGCCCGTCGGGTCGAGTAGGCTGTTGTTGTCGCCGCCGTAAACGAGCGCGTCGTACGGCAGCGTGGTGTGCGTGATTTGATCGGCCGAGTTGTCGAACAGCGCGATGCCGCTCGCGTCGCTGCCGGCGACACCGAGAGCCGGTGAGAATCCGTTGACGACGACGCAGCCCTTCGCTGGCACTACAACGTCGAGCGGTTTGCGCATCGCGGTGTAGTCGTCGCGGCCCGCACCGAGGCTGTACGTGGAGAGATCGATCGCTGCATTCGAGAGGTTCGCGATCTCGACCCACTGGTTCGTCGTGTCGCCCGCCGTGCCCGTGTAGACCTCGGAGAGCACGAGCCCACCGATCGTGGTGACCGCAGTCTTCGAGGTGCCCCCCAGGGTTGCGGTGACGGTGACGCGATGAGGACGGCGCGCGCGGGCAGTGAACGTCGCCTCGGACTGGCCGGCGGCGATCTCGACGGTATCGGGCACCTCGAGCGCCATCGGATCGATGGTCGCGATGCGCACGCGCGCGCCGTCGCTGCCGGCGGGCTCGCTGAGCACGATGCGGTATGTGGCGAGTGCATCGAGTGGCACCGGCGTCTTCGGTCCCTCGAGCGCCCGAACCTCCGCAGCCTCGACGATGCAGAACGTCGAGAGCTCTTCTGCGGGGTAGTAGTACGCGACCATGTTGCAGTGCTCGGACCGCTTGGTGTCCGCACCCCACGTGATCGGCATGTCGGTGTGATTGAAGAAATCGCACTCGAACTGCAGGCCATCGCCGTCGGGGACGGGCGGCGGCGGATCGAAGACCTTGAACTGGAACGTCTGCTCGTCGAGCGCGTCGTAAACCGGTGACCCGTCGGCTGCGCCCTCGGGCCGCGTGTCGATCGAGTAGCGCGTGCCGAGGCCGTGGAAGTGACCCATCAGGCCGAGCAGCTCGGTGTGAGAGGGCAGCGGACACCACTGGCGGATCACCTTGCGTTCGTGCGGCTGCATCGCGGTTTGCTTGTTGATGCCGAACACGACGCCGACGTGCGCGTCGGAATGGTCGGTGGTGTGGAACGCGAGCTCGACGCTGCCGTCGATCGGCGTGTTCGTCGTGTTGAGCCAGTGCACCTGCACGAGCAGCTGCTGATGCGGGGCGAGCGGCACGGTGCGACCCGCCGGCAGGCTCCAATCGATCGGCGCTGTTTGCGCGCCGAGCACCAGGTGCCAGCGCGTCCAGTCGATGCCCTGCCAGCAATCCGAGACATCGTCGTCGACGGGCGTGTCGGACTTGTAAATGTGAACGTGGTGGCTGCCGGCCGCGAACTGAACGGTGATGCGCTCGACTTCGATCGGGTCGGCGTTGTCGAGCTTGAAGACGTGACAGTCCTGGATCTCCGAGCCGGGCTCCTGATGCCAGCGCAACGTACGGGTGAACGTCTCGCCGGAGTCGGCATGACAGCCGAGCGTGGACACCGCGACGGCGGCGACAAAGCAGCGAGCAAGAAACGAGAGCGACATTGCGGCCGCTGAAATAGCGAACACACCGGCGATCTGTCAGCTCGCGCCAGATCTGCGCGCGCAACGCGCAACCATCACTCGTGATCCGGCGTTCACGCCGAGCTGGTGACCACCAGGTGCTCACATCGCGCGCTGCGTTGACGCGGCCAAGTACGCGAAAGTCTCACCGATCCCTCGAGTAGCTTTTTTGTGCGACCGGCGCCCTCGCGCCGGCTCCACTCTGCGTGCCGCAACCGCTCAAGACTGCGTTCGATAGCGCTCCCATGCGCATGCCCAAAGGAACACCCGCACCCCGCCGGCAACCCCGGAGTCGCCATGCCGTGATCACGGTCGATGCGATCCTCGGCTCGGTCGAGCGCATCCTCGAACAGGACGGACCGTCCGCGCTCACGACGAACCGCATCGCCGAAGTCGCCGGCGTCAGCATCGGCAGCCTCTACCAGTATTTCCCGAACAAGGAGGCGCTCGTCGGTGCGCTGCAAGACAAGTATGCCGACGACACGCTGAGCCGTGTGCGCTCCGTGCTCGTCGACGCCGAGCGGATGCCGATCAATCTCGTGATCGCGCGCGTTGCCGAAGCTGTGCTTTCCGCGCAACACGACCAGCGTCCGATCCATCGTTGGCTGAACGAGTGGCGCTCCGTCACTGGAAGTCACGAGCGCTATCGCCGCGCACTCGACGAGCACGTCGAGCTGATCGCCGATTTTCTCTCGCGCCGGCCCGACGTGCATCTCAGCGATCACCACGCGGCTGCGTTCGTGCTCGTCCACGCGATCGAGGGCATCATCGAAGCCGCCAGCGAACGCGGGGCCGAAGTCGACGCGACCGCGATCGCCATGCAAACGATCCGCATGGTGACCGTCTTCATCGCGTGAGCTACAGCAGCCGCTCGCGGTAGCCGTCGGGCGCGACTGCGCGATACAGCCGCTCGATCATCGCGAGCGCGTCACTTGCGGGTACCGTGATCGCGGTCTTGCCGGAGGGCGTGCGAATGCCGAGCTGGAAGTCGCGACCCGCGGCGTCGTCATCGATGAACAGGCCGCCGTAGGTCTCGAGGTAACCGAGCCGCAGCCCGTGCAGCGCGACGCGGAACAACATGCGTGCGAGCCAGTAGCGCGGCACCGTGGTGACGGTATCGCGCACACGGATCGTGACCTCGGTCGGCGACGCGTGCTCGACGGCAAGCTCGCCGTGATGCAGCGGCAAGTTGCCGCGCGCGGCGTCCTCGAACGGCGCGAACGGCGAGGGTGGCAACCCGCGCCACGACGGCGGTGCCTCGTCGGGAGACGCATCCGTATCGCTGAGCACGAACGCGCGCACGACGCCGGTCGTGTCGAGCGACGCGCCGGCGGGAATGCGGATCAGATCGCAGGCGGCGTGCGCACTCGTCGGCGCTGCCTCGACAATCACGACCCAACCGCCACGCGCAGGCGCGATCGCCGTGGGCCGATCGACGAGCTCGAACGACGCCGTGCCGATCTTCGCGACAACCCCGGGCTCGCCGCTCACGGCCGCGATCATCATCGGCGGTGCAGGTGTCGCGTACGGCTTGATGTCGCCGTCGCGGCCGCTCGGAGCACCACGGCGTGGTGCGCTCGACGGCGTGTGCTGGTTCGCGCAGAACACGAGCGAGATGCCGCAGCGCCGAACGCCGGGCGGCAGCTCGAACGGTTCGTAAGGCGGGCGCAGACGACCCGGCCAGTGGAGATAGCCGATCGGATGCAGCACGAGATCGCTGTTGCGATGATTGTAGCGGCCGACGTCGGCGCCGCTCGCGGCATCGGAGAGGAACGTGCGCAGCGGAAAGCGATCGACGAGGTCGTCACCGCACGGTAGTGGGATCGCGTACTCGTCGGAGAGATTGACGTGACCGAAGTAGAGCGGTTCCGACGCGGTCACGATCTCGAGCTGAACCCGGCCGATGGTCGCGCACACGATCAGGTGATGCTCGAAGCGCTCGGGACGCGCGACGATCTCGCGCAGATTGATCCGCGACAGCGGCGCGGGTAGAGCAGGGCGGCTCGCCTTGGGAAACACCCACGTGTTCGTCGCGGCGTGCCGCGCGATCTCCGAGCGCGGTGTCTCGGCGAGCTTCCAGCGCTGCGCCGCTTGCGCGACGCGACGGCCGAGGTGCTCGGCGGTGCGTACGTCACTCTCGTCGAGCGTGCGGCCGGGCGGTGTTTGCGCCATCGCGCCGAGGTGACTGCCGAGCCGATTCGTATCGGTCGCGACCGGTTCTGGCGCGGCGTACGTCGGTGGCAGGCCGAGGCCCACCCAGACCATGCCGTGCTGCGCGGCGAATACCGACAGCTGCATCAGCGTCGCGAGCTTGTCGCCGCTCGGCGCAGCCGAGTGCGTGAACGCGGCGGCGAGCTTGTCGCGCCAGGCTTGCAGCGCCCAGATCGCGCTCGTGCCGTCCATGAACGACTTGAACGCGCCCGACGCGCTGCCCATGTACGTCGGACAGCCGAACACGATCGCGTCGGCGGCTTGCAGCGCCGCGTGGTCGACGTTGGCGACCGAGAACACCTGCGTCTGCGTGTCCGCGACGGAGCCAGCGCCACGCGCGACGGCATCCGCGAGCGCACGCGTGCGGCCGCTCACCGAGTGATAGACGATGGCGACGGTGGTCACGTGCGCTCCTGGATCCACGGCACGACAATGTCCATCAGCGCTTCGACGTGTGGCGTCGCCTTCTCACCGAGCTCGGGCTCGAAGTAGTGGCGCGCTTGCTCGACGGTGGTGACGCGCTTGTCGCGCGCAACGATCGCCTTGTCGATCGCGGCGATATCGGCCGGAAAGATCTCGCGATCGCGTCCCGCGTGCACGAGCAGCGTCGGTGCGGTGATGTTCGCGACGTTCGCGACGAGGTCCGCCTTCGACGACAACCCCGACCACGTCGACAGCCACGCGCGCGGCGTGCACGTGCGCGCGAGCCCGAGCGACGAGTAGTTCATGAGATCGGGGCGCTCGCTGAGCAGCGACCCGTAATCGCGGCCCGACGGATCGATACGCTTGTCGACGAATGCAGGGTTCGCGTTCGTGCGATGGACAACCATCATCGGATCGGCGACACGGCGGCGCATGATGTCGCGACGCTCGTCGGCGGACCGCGATGCGAAGTCGGGTGCCGTCGCCGCGGCGCTGGCATCAGCCGCGCGCTGCAGCAGCTCGCGCGCCTTGGCGTCGAGACGGGCAACGCGGGCGCGCTGCGCGGCGCGATACGTCGCGAGGAACGCGTCGCTATATTCCGACCACGCCGGCGGCTCGGCAAAACCGTTTCGCGCATCGTACATGTCGAGCGCTGGATCGACCGACAGCGGATCGTTCTCGTCGGTGACCGACGGATCGATCGCCTCCATCAGCACCTTGCCTTGGCCGCGATGCGGTGCGGTGTAGATGATCGCGTGTGCGGGCGTGAGCGGCGCGCTCTCGAAGTGCGTCGGGTTACCGGCCGGCGATCGCGTGATGCGCTCCGCCGCTGGCAACGTCGCTTGCGCCTGGTAGTACGCGGAGAGCGACGCGCCGCCGCAATTGCCGAGCAGCACGACCTTGTCGACGCCGCGCTTCTCGAGCAGGTGACGGACACACGCCGCCATGTCGAGCACCATCTCTTCGTGCTCGGCCATCGTGTCGTTGCCGGCGTGGCGCGTGTTCGCCGCGAGCACACCGAAGCCGGCCGCGACGAGGCGCGGGATCGAATAGTGATGCGAGAAGTCGACGCGCGGGTGCATGACGACGACGCCGACCTTCGGCGCTGCGTGGCGCTTGCTCGTCCAGTAGTGCGCGCGAAACTGGCGCAAGTCGTGTGCGCGCAGCGCGAGCGATTCGACAACGGCGTCTTCCGGTGGCTTGCGAAACCAGAACGGAATCCCCGCCCAGTACGTTTTCGACACCAGCATCATGTGGAGCGAAGCTACCGGTGGAAGACCATCGTGTCGAGGGTGCCGTCCGCCCCAGCCATCACGAGGACGTGCCCGGTCATGAAGACCGCCGAGAGGTCGGCCGTGGTGCGGCTGATCATCGGCTCGATGGCGGTTCCGTTCCAGTAGCGCAGTGCACCCTGCTGGCCGACGCCAAACAGCCGATTGCTGGGCGTCAGGCATGCTGCGATGAGCCGGTCATCTTTGAACGGACCCGCGCTCCATGTCGCGCCGTCGTAGTGCAGCGGGCTCTTGCCGACGGCATAGATGTCGTTCGCCGACGTGCCGATCAGCGTCGTTGCATCCGTCATCGTCGTTGTCGTCGTCCACGACGTGCCGTCGAAGTGCGCGAAGGCAGCGCCAGCGACCCACACATCGGTCGCGCTCGCGCCCCAGATGGCACGTCCGGTGGTGATTGTGACCCGACTGAATGTCGTGCCGTCGTACTCATAGATGCCGCTGGTCGACGCACCGAGCACTCGATTCGTTCCAGTAGCGAGCAGCGACGTAAAATTCCCGCCGCCACCACCGACCGAGGTCCACTGCGAGCCGTTGTAATGGAGCAGCGCCAGAGAATCGCCCGCCGCGTAGATGTCGTTCGCCGCCGTGCCTTGGATCGCGTGCAGGTCGAAGCTGGTTGGCGAGGGCTGCTGGGTCCAGCTCAGGCCGTCATGGTGCAGGATCGTGCCGTTGCGGCCGACCGCATAGATGTTGTCGGGCGCGGTGCCCCAGATGCTGTACAGGGTCTCGGACGTGGGCTGGATCGTCGGAGACCATGCCGCGCCTTCGTAGCCCATGACGTCGTCGGAGCCGACGATGCCGACCACGACGCCTTCGATCCCGGTGACCGAAAACAGCGTCTGCGCCGGCGAGCCGGTCACGCCGCGACCGAGCGCGAGTGGCCGCCAGACCGCGCCGTCGTAAAACAGCACCGTGCCGCGCTCACCGACCGCGAAGAAACCATCGGTCGTGCTGCCCCACACGCTGCGGAGGTTCACGGTCGTCGCGGTTCGCCCTTGCGACCACGTGCCGTTGCTCGCACGCATCCTGATCGTGGCCGCGTCGCCGACCGCGACGACCATGCCGCCCGCCGCCCACACGCTCACTAGATCGACGGTCGTGCCCGGATCTTCGGTCGTCCATTGCGTGCCGTCATAGATCGCGACCTTGCCTTGATCACCGACGACGTACACGTGTGTCGCATCTCCAGACACCGCGCGATAGTTGCCGGCGGGCGGGCTCAGCGCCGACCAGATCGTGCCGTTGTAGTGCAGCACCGTCGAATCGCCGACCGCATACACATCGCTCGCCGAGCGTCCCCACACGTCGCGCAGATCGACGGTCGTCCCGGTCGTGCGGACGACCCAGCTCGTTCCCGAGTAATGCACTGCCTTGCCCATGCCGCCGACGGCGATCGCGGTGGTCATGTTGGCCGCCCAGATCCCACCGAACGGAGTGCTCGAGATGTACGGATTGCCGACCATCATGTAGTTCGTGTACGTGTTCGCGCGGTTCTCGGCGATGTAGAAGCCGTTGCTCTCGGTCACGCCCGCAAGCTTGGTGACCAGCGGAGTACTGGTGCTCGACATCACCGGCTGCTTCACCCGCGTGCGAAAGCCGATGTAGCGACACGTCTCGGGCTTGATCACGGGCTGACATGACGCCGAACATGTCGTCAATCCGCGGTCGAAGACGGTGCCGGCGCAGCTGACCGTCGCGGTTATTCCGGGATCGCAGCCTTCGTCGGCGGACACGACTCCGTCGCCGCAGCGCAGGTGGCAGTCCATGCTGCACGGGCCACTCGTATCGCTGTTCGGTCCGGGGCACGCCGGGTTGTGCTCGGTAGGATCATCGGGATCGAAGCCGCAGTCGCACTCTTCGTCTGTGTCGGTGATGCTGTTGCCACACACCTCGGCGGATCGGCAGTCGGCGCTGCAGCCATCGCCCGAGACGAGATTGCCGTCGTCGCACGCCTCGCCGTCGTCGGTGATGCCGTTGCCGCAGCCGGAGCTGATGCATGCGCCGCCGATGCACGTGCCGGCGAAGATGTCGGTCGTCACGCAGCGCGCGCCGCTCGCGAGGCCGTTGCAGGCGGTGAATTGCTCGTCGGTGACACACACCGTCGCGCCGCCCGCCGTGGCGCAGAACAGCCCAGGCCCGCAGACGCTGCCGTCGGCGCAATGCTGGGTGCGCGGGTCCAAACAGCCGGCCGCAACGACCAGCAGGAGGATGCACCCCGCACGCATTGCGCACAGTATATGATGAACGATCGGTGGGTGAGAACGACGCGACGCGACCTCCGAGCGGGCAGGCCCGCGGGGCCGCCGGCATGCGTGCGCGCGTCGGGCAATACGAGCTGATCCGCGAGATCGGGCGCGGCGGTATGGGGACCGTGTACCTCGCCCGCGATACCCGGCTTGCGCGTCGCGTCGCGATCAAGTTCATCGCGTACAGCTCGGCCGCGATGAACGAGCGCTTCCTGGTCGAAGCGCGCGCGACCGCGCAATGCAACCACGAGAACATCGTCGTCATCCACGAAGTCGACGAGCTCGAGGGCCAGCCGTACATGGTGCTCGAGTATCTCGAAGGCAAGTCGCTACGCGAGCTGCTCGACGGTACGCCGATGTCGCCGGGCCGGGCGATCGAGCTAATCGTGCCGGTCGCGCGCGCACTTGCCTGCGCGCACGAGCGGTCGATCGTCCACCGCGATCTCAAGCCGGAGAACATCTTCGTCACGAACGCGGGACAGGTGAAAGTGCTCGACTTCGGCATCGCAAAGGTGCACGGCGAGCCCGACCGCGACGGCGACGACGAAGGCACCGGCGAACACACACAGGCGAGCGGGCTCGTCGGCACGCTCGCCTACATGGCACCCGAGCAATGGGGCGCCGACGACGTCGATCACCGCTGCGATCTGTGGGCGCTCGGCATCGTGCTGTACGAGCTGCTCGCCGGTCGCCATCCGATCCAGCCGACAACGAAGGATCGCTTGATGAGCGCCGCGATGCGCCCCGACGAGCCCATGCCGGCGCTGGGATCGCCGTCGATCGACGCGGAGCTGCAACGCGTGGTCGCGCGGTGCCTCGCCAAGCGCAAGGCCGGACGGTTCGCGACAGCTGCCGAGCTGGTCGCCGCGCTCGAGCCGCTGTTGCCACGCCGACGCGCTGTCGGTGCGGCCGAGATCGAGCCGTATCCCGGCCTGACCGCGTTTCGCGAAGAAGATGCCGACCTATTTCACGGCCGGCGCTCCGAGGTCGCTCGCCTCAGCGCACTACTCCGCGACCGGCCACTTGTCGGTGTTGTCGGCGCGTCGGGCGCCGGCAAGTCGTCGCTCGTGCGCGCCGGATTGATCCCCGAGCTCAAGAGCCGCGAAGCCTGGGAGGCGCTGATCACGCGGCCGGGGCGTCATCCGCTCGACGCGCTCGCGGTCACCGTCGCCGGCGAAGCAGACAGCGCGAGTCTTGCGACCAAGCTCGCGAACGAGCCGGGTGCACTCGGCGTGCGATTGCGCGAGCGGGCGCGCACGCGCGGCGGCAAGATTCTACTTTTCGTCGATCAGTTCGAGGAGCTGTATACGCTCGCCGACGATCGCGCGCGTGCCGCGTACCTCGCGTGCTTGCGTGGCGCGGCCGACGATCCGCTGTCGCCGACGCGCGTTGTCGTGTCACTGCGCTCGGACTTCCTCGATCGCGTCGCCACCGATGCGCAATTCGTCGAGGCGTTGTCGCCGGGCATGCAGTTCGTAGTCGGCGCCGATCGCGACGGTTTGCGCGCGGCGCTCGTCGAGCCGGCGCAGTATGCGGGGTATCGCTTCGAGACCACCGACATGATCGAGACGATGGTCGACGAGCTCGCGACCACCGCGGGTGCGTTGCCGCTGCTCCAGTTCGCCGCGTCGTCGCTGTGGCAGCAACGCGACCGCGGCCAGCGATTGCTCACGCGTGCTGCGTACGATCGGATCGGTGGCATCGCCGGCGCCCTCGCGAGCCATGCCGACGCAGTGATCGCGAGCATGCCGCCCGCCACGCGTGACATCGCACGTCAAGTGCTCGTTCGCTTGGTCACACCCGAGCGCACGCGCGACGTCGTCGAGGTCGCAGAGCTGCACGAGCTCCGCGATGCACGCGCGGTGATCGATCATCTCGCGGCGGCTCGCCTCGTCGCGATTCGCTCGGACCAAGGTCCGGCTGTAGTCGAGCTCGTGCACGAGAGCTTGATCGAGCGCTGGCCTGCGTTGCGCGGCTGGCTCGATCAGACGCAAGGCGACACCGCGTTTCTCGCGCGCGTGCGCACGGCGGCGAAGCAATGGGACGATGCAGCACGCTCGCCGGGTTTGCTCTGGCACGGGGATCCCGAGCAGGACGCGCGGCGCTGGCTCCGCGACTACGCCGGCGAGCTCGGCAGCCGAGAGCGCGCGTACCTCGATGCCGTATTCCAGCAAGCCGATCGCGCAGCACGCAGGCGACGATTCGCGATCGGCGGCACGATCGCGATGCTCGGCTTGCTCGTCGTCGCGGCCATCGTTGCGCTGGTGTTCATCCGCGATGCGCAGACCGAGGCCGAGCGCGAGGCATCACGCGCGCACGATGAAGCGAACAAGGCGAGCAAGGCGAACCGCGATCTCTCGGATGCGCTCGCGAACTTGCAGCGCGAGACCGCTGCGCGCGAAGCAGCGCGCCAGGCGGAAGCGGCTGCCACTCAACAGGTCAACGCGGCACGTGTCGATCTCGAGCGCGTCAACGGCGACCTGCGTATCGCGCTCACGCGCGCCGAAGCAGAATCGAATCGCGCGAAGAGCGAATCCGAACGCGCGAAGCGTGAGTCGGAGCACGCACAGACCGAATCGGACCGCGCGAAGTCAGAGGCCGAGCGTGCAGAGCTTGCGCGGCGCACGGCCGAGGAGGAGCGCGCCCGCGCCGAGGACCTCGCTCGCAAGGAGCGCGAGCGCGCCGAACGGCGCGGCAAGCTGTCGACCACACTTCCATAGGTCGCGAATTGGGAATTCCCTAATTGGGAAGCGAAGCGGTTGGGAACGGTTGGGACCACCGTGGTTACAGCGAGTTAGGAGTGGCATCGGCGCTGCACTAAGGGCTCGCCATGATGACCAAGCTCCTCGCTCTTGTTGCCGCTGTCTCGCTCGCCGCCTGTGTCGACGACACCTCCGCACCTACCGACGAGTCCGCGGGCAGCATCGACGTGCAGAAGGACGAGCAGGTCGTCGAGCCCGTGGGGCCAACGGACTTGTGCGCGGTGTTGCCGACCGATGAAGCGGACCCGTGCAGCCATTTGTGCGACGAGGAAGGCGGAGGCATCAACGCGTTCATTCCCGAGCACACCTGCGTGCTGTTCGTGTGTCACCTCACCGACGGCTCGACGTATCACGCGGGCGGTTGCGTTCCCTGAGCTGATCGGTCGCGTGTATGCTCGAAACAATGACTCGCGGCTGGGGGCTTGTGAGGGCGGTGCTCGTGCTCTGCACGCTCTCGCTCGCGCATCCAGCATCGGCCGATACGCGGCCGTGGGCAGTCGGAGTAAGCGACGCCGATCAAGCGCGGGCGAAGGAGCTGTTCGAGCAGGGCAACAAGTTGCTCGACCAGAGCGCGTTCGGCGACGCGCTGAAGCTCTACGAGGAAGCGATCACGATCTGGGATCACCCGGCGATTCGCTACAACATCGCCGTCGCGCAGATGAATCTGCAGCGACCGATCGAAGCGTATCGCGAGCTCGAACGCGCGCTGCGCTTCGGCGCGGCCGCACTCGAAGCGGACGTCTACCAGCAGGCGGTCACGTATCAGCGAATCATCGGCGGGCAGATCGTGCACCTCACGATCGATTGCGTCGATGCCGAGACGCGCATCACGCTCGACAACAACGAGCAACGCATTCCGTGTCCCGGCTCGTCCACCGTGTTGATCACGCCCGGCGGCCACAAGCTCGTCGCGAGCAAGGCGGGCTCGCTGACGAAGACGATCAATATCGCGCCCAGGCCAGGTGATGCGCCACGCGAGCTGATCGACCTGATGACGCTCACCGAAGCGACGGTGACGCGCCATCGGTGGCCGCGCTGGAAGCCGTGGGTGGTCATCGCGGCGGGCGTCGCGGTCGCGGGCGTTGGTCTTGGCTTCGAGTTGCAAGCCGCGGCGACGTATCGCAGCTACGACACCGCCGTCGACACGCTGTGCGGCACGATGCCATGCTCGAACTTGCCGCCGGTTGTCGCCGACGCATACGACGACGGCCGGCGCCAGAACCGGATCGCCGTCGGGCTATTCGCGGCTGGTGGCACGACGTTCGCGGCCGGCGCGGTTCTGCTCTGGCTCAACCGCGCCCGCAGCGAGCGCATCGGTTACGACCGCGCGTCGATCGTCACCGCGAAGATCGGTGCACACGCGTCGCTGGTCGCGGCGCAATGGACCTTCTAGTGCGCGAATCGAGAATTCTCGAATTGAGAACGAACGCGGTCGCGAGACGCGCGCGCGTCGCGATTGCGCGTGGTTGCCCGAGCGAGCGAATGGCATCGCGTTCGCAATGGTCCGCGAACATGTCGCGAGCGATGCTTGCTACGCTCTTCCTGTTCGCTGGTTGCGAGAAGGATCTCCTCGAGAACGTTCACGACGCGGGCGCCGATGCGGACCTGCCGGTCGTCGATGCGCCGGTCGGGCGCTGCAAGGCGCCGACGACCGATCCGCCGCCGGCGGCGCAGTACACGCTGTTCGTGAACTTCGACGGTGTGACGCTCGGCGTCTGCTCGAGCCCCGACTCGCGGGCGAATTGCTCGAACCTCATCCAGACAGACACCACGTTCCCTGCGTTCCTCGACGGGAATCCGGCGCGCGACAGCTTTATCGCGTCGATCCTGTTCCCCGTGCGCAAGGCGCTCGCGCCGTACTCGATCGACGTCGTCACGACGCGTCCGGCGTCCGGCAACTACTACATGATGGTGGTCGGCGGCACGCCTGCGCTCATCGGGGCACCGTCAGGTGTCGGCGGCATCGCGCCGGCGAGTTGCAATCCGGCCGATCTGCGCAACGGCGTCAGCCTGATCTTCGATCGGGGCCAGGCGCCGACGACAAGCGATTATGCGAGCTCGATCCTGAGCGACATGGGCGTGTTCGCCGCGATCCCGGTCACCAACTCGCCGGTGACCGATTGCCTGTGCCGCGTCAACGGCTGCGACTTCAAAGGCGGGCTCTGCACGTACGGCGTCAACTCGACCGTGAACCCCGATCCCCAGTTCAACTGTGGCCTCACCGCCGTCGACGAGCCCGCGATGTTGCAAGCGGTGCTCGGCTGCCGCTGAGGGCGAAGCTCATGCGCAAGTCACTTGTCTTCGTCGTCTTGCTCGCCGCCGGGTGCGAACAGGATCTGCTTGCCGACGTGCACGACGCCGGTCCTGATGGTCCGCCGGACGCCGCGCATTGCACCGCGCCGCTCACCGACGCCCATGCGCCCGCGATGCACACGCTCTACATCAACTTCGACGGCGTGACGCTGACCCACTGCAACAAAGCCAATGCGCCGGGAAACTGCTCTGACATCGTGCAAGGCGACACGACGTTTCCTCCGTTCATGGACGGATTACCAGCACGTGATGGCTACATCACGTGGATCGTGGATGCGGTGAAGCAGAGCCTCGCACCGTACTCGATCGACATTGTCACGACGCGGCCGGCGCCCGGCACCAGCTACTACATGACCGTGTTCGGCGGCACGCCCGCGTTGGTTGGCGCTGACGACACCGTCGGCGGTATCTCTCCCTTCACCTGCAGCGCCGCCAACCGGAATCTGGTCTCCATGATCTTCGACTTCGGTGAGAACAGGACGACCTACGACTACGCGAGCTCCGTCCTCAGCGACCTCGCGATGATGGCGGGGCTGCCGGGGACCACCGGACCGAACAACGACTGCGCGTGTCGCTCGTGCGCATACGACCAGTATCAGCTCTGCACGTACGGTGTCGACTCGCCAACCATTCCCGACGAGCACAGCTGCGGCCTCACGACTGCAGACGAGCCCGCGCTGCTCCGAGCATCCCTGGGCTGCCGCTAGATGGAGTTTATGCGGTCAACGCTGTTCGTTCTGCTCATCATCGGCACGGGTTGCGAGAAGGACTTGCTCGCCGACATGCACGACGCGACCGTCGCGGACGCGCAGCAGGTCGAGGTCGATGGCGGGCGTTGCATGTCACCGATGACCGATGCGCACCCAGCTGCGATGCACACGCTGTTCGTCAACTTCGACGGTGTGCTGCTGACTCCGTGCGGCACGGCCGACGCGCGCCTCAACTGCACGGGATTGGTGAGCACGGAGACGATGATCCCGCCGTTCATGGACGGTAACCCTGCGCGCGACGCGTTCATCGCAACGATTCTCTATCCTGCGCGCAAGGCGCTGGCGCGGTACTCGCTCGACATCGTCACGACCCGGCCGACGAGCGGCGACTACTACATGATGATCTACGGCGGCACGCCGCAGTTACTCGGGCTACCGGCGGCGAACGTCGGCATCGCGCCGTTCAGCTGCATGCCCGACAATCACAACAACATCAGCTTCACGTTCGATCGCGGACAGGCACCGACCAACATCGATTACGCGGACGGCATTCTGAGCGACATGGGTGTGTTTGCCGGAATTCCGGGCACCACGGTCCCGGGCGACTGCTTGTGCCGCAGCTGCCAGTTTCCGACCGACACGGTCTGCACGTACGGCGTCGACGTTCCAGTGTCCACAGATCCTGCCTTCAGCTGTGGCAAGACGACCGTCGACGAACCGGCGATGCTGCAGGACGTTCTCGGCTGTCGCTAACGCTTGCGCGGGCGCGGGATCCGATAGCGCGCGATCTTCGTCGTCAGCCAGCGCCGGCTGATGCCGAGCAATTCGGCGGCGCGGGTCTGGTTGCCGTACACCGAGGCGAGTGTCTCGATGATGCGGTCGCGCTCCGTGCGCTCCTCGGCGCTGAGGTCGGCCGGCGCCTCGCTATCGGCGCTCGCACGCGCGAGTGACTCCTCGAGCTCGTCACTGGATTTCAAGTTGTCGAGTGGCAGGTGCTCGAGCTGGATCGCGCCGCCGCCGGCGAGCAGCACCGCACGCTCCATCATGTTGCGCAGCTCGCGGATGTTGCCGCTCCAGCGATAGGCCTGGAGAATCGGAATGACGTCGTCGGCGAGGGCAGGTGGCGTCGGCAGCTCCATGCGGCGTGCGTGCATCGCGATGAACATGCGCGCGATCGGAATGATTTCTTCGCGGCGTTCGCGGAGCGGTGGGATCGTGAGCGAAAAGCCGTCGAGGCGGTAATAGAGATCCGCGCGGAAGCGGCCGGCGGCGATCTCGGCGGTGAGGTCGCGGTTCGTCGCCGCGATGAACACGACATCGATCGGAATCGCATCGAGCCCGCCGACGCGACGCAGCTGGCGATCCTCGATCACGCGGAGCAGCTTCGCTTGTGCAGCCGCCTCGAGCTCGCCAACTTCGTCGAGGAACACCATGCCGCCGTCGGCGGCTTCGAGCAGGCCGAGCTTGCGGCGATCAGCGCCGGTGAACGCGCCCTTCTCGTGGCCGAACAGCTCGCTCTCGAGCAAGGGCTCGGTGATCGCGGCGCAGTTCACACGCACGAAGCTGCCGCGGCGCTTCGACAGCGTATGGATCGTCGCGGCGAGGACCTCCTTGCCGGCGCCGGTCTCGCCGAGGATCAGGACGTTCACGCCGCCGGCCGCGAGCTCGCGGATCATCGTCGACACGCCGTCGACCGTCGGATCGACGACGCGCAGGAG
>DASUFX010000079.1:0-11827 GCA_036274355.1 Kofleriaceae bacterium
GGTCGACAAGGCGGCGACGAACTACCGCTGGGGCGGCTTGCAGTGCAAAGGCCGCGACTTCAGCGAGACGAGCATCGAGATCCTGTTCGCCGCGTTTCGCAGCGAGTACCAGGTCAAGCTCGAGTTCGTGATCAGCGACTACAAGGACAAGCAGTATCGCTGCGTCACGGGCTTCACGGTGTCGAAGTCATGATGCGCGTCCTTCTTCTCCTGGTCCTCTGCGTGCCGGCGCGCGCGTTCGCGCTTGGCGAGGTGTCACCGATCCTGTTCCTCAACCGCTGCACGAACAACTGCACGGTCAACGGCGGCGTCGATGACGCGCGCGCGATGAGCTCGTCGATTCCGTGCGCCGCGGGTGCGTCCTGCGGCGGCGGATCATGCTCGTGCAATGGAACCAGCGCGGGCACGTACACCGTCGAGGAGTTCAAGAACTACATGGGCCAGACCGGCGCGGCGGCCGACGAAGAGTGGAACATGATCGTGCAGTGCGTGCGCGAGGTGTACTCGCCGTACAACATCGCGGTCACCGACGTGTTCCCGACGGGCATGGCTCACACCCAGGGCATCGTCGCCGGTCTACCGGTCAACATTGGCTACGGTGGCCTCAATACGGGTGGGCTCGGCGGCACGTCGAGCTGCGAGCCCGTCGACAACGTCATCTCGTTCACGTTCGCGAACATCTTCACGTCGACGTCGCAGCAGGCGCGCGTCCGCACGCTGTGTTACGTGGTCGCACAAGAGACTGGGCACTCGTTCGGTCTCGACCATGCGTTTGAATTCTCCGACGGCCGGTCGGCGTGCACCGACCCGATGTCGTATCGCAATGACTGCGGCGGCCAGCGGTTCTTCCGCAACGACCTCGCGCGTTGCGGCGAAAACGGACCGCGGCCGTGCAAGTGTCCCAACCTGCAGAACTCGCATCAGAAGCTGCTCGCGATCTTCGGTCCGGGCATGCCACTCACCGGGCCGCCGACGCTCACCGTGTCATCCCCGACGGACGGCGCGACGATCCAGAACGGGACGCCTGTGATCGCGACGGCATTCGCGCAGCGCGGCGTCCATCACATCGACCTCTTGCTGAACGGCTACAAGTGGCTCACCGTCAAAGGCGCACCGTTTGGCGGGAACGGCCAGCCCGAGACGACGTACCCGCTCGTGCTGCCCAGCGGCGTGCCCGACGGCATCATCGACATCGTCGTCAAGGCGTACGACGACATCGACGCCGAGACTGACGCGACGCTCACCGTCACCAAGGGTGCGCCGTGCACGACCGCCGACACCTGCGCCAAGGGGCAGAAGTGCGACGCCGGCAAGTGCTTCTGGGAGCCGCCGGTCGGCGAGCTCGGCGACCCGTGCACGTACGACCAGTTCTGCAAGACCGGCTCGTGCGTGGAAACCACGTCCGGCCAGTTCTGCTCGAACGTTTGCGTCGTCGGCGTCGACGACAGCTGCGGGACGGGCTTCACGTGCGAAGGCGCGGCGGGAGGCAACGGCTACTGCGTGCC
Organism: Kofleriaceae bacterium; assembly: GCA_036274355.1. Taxonomy (GTDB): domain Bacteria; phylum Myxococcota_A; class Polyangia; order Haliangiales; family Haliangiaceae; genus JABFXX01. Next base: position 1,506 of record DASUFX010000079.1, read on the forward strand.
CGTCGGCGCAGGCGATGACACCTGCTGCGGGATCGGCGCCAACGGCAAGACGTCGGCGCTGCTCTCGCTGTTCGTCGTCGGGTTCGTGCTGCGCCGCAAGCGCCGCTGATTACTTCGTCGCCGAACCTTCGGCGGCCGGCTCGGCAGGCGCCGCGGGTGCCTCCGCCGGCGGCGCGCCGACCTTGATCTGATCAGGACCGATCAGATCGTGTGCGGCCTTCGCGCACTTGCCGATGAGGTCGTTATCGACGTTGCTCGGGCCGCCGCGCACCTGAATGATGCACTTCGTGTCGTCGTCGAAGAAGCGGAAGCGCTTCACGTCGTCTGCGCCCTGCGCGACGATCAGCACGCACGAGTAGAAGCCGAGCGTATCGTCGTCCTTGTCCTTCATGTCGTGGCACTTCTGGCGGAACCGATCGGCGTCTTCGATCGTCCAGCAGAACGTCGACACGTTGCAGATCTCGTCGCCGGCCATCACGCCGAGGCGGCCCTCTTTCTTCAGCTTCGCCTTCTGCTCGGCATCGCTGAGGCGCTTGCCACCGCGCAAGATCGAGCACGATGCCGCGGCATCCGGCTCCGACTTCGAGTCGGTGACCGTGATTGCTTCGGTCTCGCCGAGCACCTGCTGAAACTGCGTCGCGTTGATCACGCTCGCGCAGTCGAGCTTCGCTTTGCCGGCGACGGGCGGGCTGATCTTCTTGGCGACACCGCCGCTCGCCTCCTTCTCTTTCTGTTCTTTCTCCGCCTGCTTCTTGGCCTCTTCGGCCCCTTCATTTGCACCCTTGCTACAGGCGAGCAGGGCGATGCTCATCAGAAGAATCGCGAGTGGCGTCCGCATCGCCCGGAAACCTAACACGAATGTCAGAGCGGTTCCCTACGATCGGATTTCGATGAGGTACCACCACACGAAGAACAAGGGCGACTTCGGGTTGGTTCAAGCAATGGCGGACCTGACCGCGAAGGGCTGGGCGATCTTGGTCCCGCTCACCGAGCACGAAGCGTTCGACCTCGTCGCGTGTCGCGAGGGCCGGTTTCTGCGGGTGCAGGTGAAGTATCGCGCGATGTCGCGCGGCTGCGTCACGTTGCACTTTAGATCGATCAAGCCGGAACAACATCCAGAAGGGCGTTACTTGGGCGAGAGACTTTGCCCAGATCCCACCGACAGTCCTCGGAGTTCCGGCGGGTTTCGGCCTGCCACTTGAGACAATGCCTTTCGTGCGGCACAGTCGTGAGCCGCGAGCCGCTTGGCTCACCAGCACCCATAGTTCAGCTGGATAGAACACGGACCTTCTAAGTCCGGAGCCGCAGGTTCGAGTCCTGCTGGGTGCGCTGCACCGTCGGAGCTTTTCCGAGATTCGTCGGCACGTGTGCTGCACTTTTCGCAGTGCATGAAGGCCAGGGCGTTCGTGCGTCAGCTCGGCAAGGAGGTCGTCAACGACGGCGTGACGGATCTCGGGGCGATGATGGCGTACTACTCGCTGCTCGCGCTGTTCCCGATGCTCGTGTTCGTGATCTCGCTGTCGATGCTCGTGCTCGATCCCGAGACCATCCGGCAGGGCGCCGACATGGCACTCAACGCAGCACCTCCCGCGGCGCGTGAGGTGATCGAGCCGCGCGTCAATGGATTCATCGAAGCGTCACACACCGGCTTCGCGATCGCAGGCGCGTTGCTCGCGCTGTGGGGCGCATCGCGCGGTGCGGTGGCGATGATGACTGCGCTCAACACGATCCATCAGAAGAAAGAGACGCGGTCGTGGATCAAGCGGCAGGCGATCGCGATCGGCGTCACCGTGGCGGTGGCGGTGTTCATCGTGATCGCGCTCGGCCTGTTGTTTGTCGGACCGTTCGTCGGTCACTACGTTGCCGACTACGTCGGGCTCGGCGACACGTTCGATCTCGTGTGGGGCATCGGTCGCTGGGTCGGCGCCGGTTTGTTGGTGATGTTCGTCTGGGCGATCGTTTACAAGTTTCTCGCGGACACGAACGCGCCATTCCGAGTGTTCACTCCTGGCGCGATCTGCGGCGTGCTCGTGTGGCTCGGTCTCAGCGCTGGCTTCAGCGTGTACTTGCAGCACTTCAACAGCTACGAAAAGACGTACGGCACGCTTGGCGGCGTGATCATCTTCCTCACGTGGCTGTGGCTGTCGAACGTGACGATGCTGTTCGGCGCCGAGATCAATGACGTGCTCGCCGACTTCCGCGCTCACAAGAGCACTGCGGCAGCGCAGCTGTCGCATGCGACGCGACGAAAAGACGACGGTTCAGCGCGCCACGGTACGGGAACGCCTGCGACGACCTGATGATCAAAACGTAGCGCTACCGCACAATCATTTCTGCGGCGTCGTTAGCGACGTGTGGATGCTCACGCTCTCTTCGCGAGCTGCGTGATCGCACGCAGCGTACCTCTCGCGAATCCTCGTGTTTCTCGACGAGGTTCGTATACTGCTTTGCGTTTCGCATTCCTCTACGGAGCAACAATGAAGAAGTTGATGGCCTGTGCGCTCGTCGCGACGATGAGCGGCTGTGCACCCGATATCGACGTCGACCACGACGAGGTCGCTGGTCCGACGGTCGAGTTTGATCCCGCGCGATCGCAAGCAACCGGCGCGCGCTTCATTCCGTTTCCGAACGATCTCGTTCGCGATCCGACGACGGGCAAAGTGAACTTGCCGCCGCAGGCGTGCGAAACGCCGGCGCAGAAGGCGACGCGCGAGAACATTCTCAACAAGCTGGACGGCTTCGGCACGTACGAGACCGCGATGCAGGTGACGTTCACGAACGACGTGGACGAAGCATCGCTTGCGGGTCACATCGTGATGTTCCAGCTGACCGACGAGGGCGTGCCGATCATGCCGTCGGCAGCGACGCAGCCGATTCCGGTCACGGTCGTGCGCACCGGCTTGTCGCCGCGCTTCGAGAAGGGCAACGACTTCTGCACTCCAATGGATGCGAACAACGTCCCGTCGCTCACGATGGTGCCGTCGGTGCCGCTCAAGCAGAAGAGCACGTACTTCGTCGCGCTCCTGAAGGGCATCACCGACACCAGCGGGACCGAGTTCGGCGCGTCGCCGACGTGGGGTCTTGTCGCGAGCCAAACACCTCCGGTCACGCTCGATGCCGCGGGCAACGTCGTCGCCGATCGTACGCCGCTCGATCCATCGATCCCCGAGCAGCGCGCGCAGCTCGTCGCACTCGCAGGCTTGTGGCAGCTGCATCAGCCGGGCATCGAGTTCGTGCAGGCGACCACGGGCGCCGCGCGCAGTGACATCCTCGTCGGCTTCCAGTTCACGACGCAGACCACGACCGATCAGCTCGATCCGAGTGTGACGGGCAGTCCTGCGAACAAGCTCTCGACGGTCGGCGTGCTGATGACGGAGTCGGTGACCGGCAAGTTCGGTCCGTACTCGGCGCTGTGCGGCGCAGAGGCGACGACCGCACCCGCGCAGTGCTTCTTGAAGCTCGCGCTCGGCGGTTGCTCGCCGCTGACGACGGGCTGCGATGCGAACAACTACAACGCAGGCAACGTTGCGTGCCAGTTCCTCTACAACTGTGCCGCGGTCGGCGACGTCATTGGTGGTGGCATTCTCACCGCGAACTACCAGACGCAGATCGACAACCCGTTCGATGCGAAGCATCCGATCCAGGGCGCGTGGAGTGATCCGATCAACCCCGAGCAGCAGGCGACGCTGACGCTCGAGACGATCATCGTGCTGCCCGCGGGCACGCCGCCGGCGACGGGCTGGCCGACCATTCTGTTCAGCCACGGCCTCGGCAGCTCCAAGGAGAGCGTGTTCGCGATCGCGGGCCGCTTCGCCGGTGCTGGCTTCGCGACGGTCGCGATCGATACCGCGGCGCACGGTAGCCGCGCGGTCCGCATCTCCGATGACATCAACCTCGGCTGTAGCGGCATGTGCTTCTCGGGCACGACGCCGACCGGCACGCACTGCGACACGAAAGCGCAGTGTCAGGGCGGTCTCGGCGGCCTCGAGACCTGCGGCAGCTTGGCCGCGACGCCGCAGCTCCTCCCGCCGTCGCCGACGACCGCGCCGCAGTGTTACGCGCCGTTCTTGTCGCCTGACCTCGCGATGACTCGCGATGGTATTCGCCAGACCGTGCTCGATCACCAGCGCGTCGTGCTGGCGCTCAAGACGTGCGGCGCCACCGGATGCGGTCCGGTCGTCGTCAACCCGGACAAGATCGACTACGTGGGTATGTCGCTCGGCGGGATCATCGGCACGATGAGCGCGGGCCTGTCGCCCGACATCGGATCGGCCGTCATCAATGTCGGCGGCGTCGGTTGGGTGGACATCCTCGAGAACACCCAGACCCTCTCGATTCGCTGCTCGCTCGTCAACGGCCTCATCGACGCCGGCGTGCTGCAGGGCGAGAAGTGGACCGGCGGCACGACGGGCCTGTGCACCACCGACGAGTGGAAGCAGCAGCCCGGCTACCAGACGTTCGCCGCGATCGGGCGCTGGGTGCTCGACCCGGCCGACGGCGCGAACTTCACGCGCTTCCTCGTCACCAAGAAGCTGCTGATCCAGGAAGTGGTCGGCGACACCGTGGTGCCGAACATCGCGACCGAACGCTTGGCGGCACTGACCGGCCTGTTGCCGAATGCGAAGCAAGCCGATTCGTTCAACCCGGCGCAGCCTGCGCCGTCGGCGGCGATCGCGGACATGCCGACGGTCAGCAAGTTCGTGCGGTACATGAGCGACGCGACCGACGTCTTCGTCCACTCGTCGTTGCTCCGCCCCGCACCGACCGACGATGCGCAGAAGGGCATCAACGGCACGCTGCGTCTGCAGGTCGATGCCGCCACGTTCCTCTTTGCCAACCAGTAGCCAGGACCTGACCATGAAGAACATCCGTTACATCCTCTTCGCGGCGGCGCTTGGCTCCTCGGCTGTCGCGTCTGCGAACGCATTCAACATCAACGAGCACGACGCACGCGTCACCGGCCGCGGTGGCGCGACCGTGGCGACGAACACGACACCGTCGGCGATGGTGTTCAACCCCGGCGGCCTCGCGGTCGAGGAGGGCACGAACGCCGCCGTCAACGGCACGATCTACGTCGCCGAAGGCAGCTACACGCCTGACGGCAGCACGATGAAGACGACGACCGATTCGGCGCCCGCATTGGTGCCGACCGGATTTGTCACCACGCGCATCAACAAGATGTTCGCGGTCGGCATCGGCGTGCACTTCCCGTTCGGTCTCGCGGTGTCGTGGCCGACCGGTCACGCACAATCAGACGTGATCCAGGATCAGGATCTCAAGACGTACTTCATCACGCCGAGCTTCGGCGTCAACCTGTACGAGTACGTGCCGGGGCTCTCGGTCGGCGGCGGCATCGACATCGTGCCGGCCACCGTCCGGCTCCAGCGCTCGCTTCCGTTCGGCGACACGACCGGCACGGTGATGCTCGGCGGTGATGCACTCGGCATCGGCGGCCGCTTCGGCGTCATGTATCACCCGCCGAGCGTGCCGAAGCTCAAGCTCGGCGCGATGTGGCGCAGCGACGTCAACCTCGACTTCTCCGGCAAGGGCGACTTCGACGTCGACCCCACGTTCCGCTCGCAGCTGCCGCCCGACGGCGATATCTCGACGTCGATCACGTTGCCGCAAGCGGTGACGGCCGGCGTCGCCTACGACGTGCTGCCGCAGCTCCAGCTCGAGTTCGACGCGGTGTGGACGAACTGGTCGAAGTTCAACGAGCTCCGCATCAAGCTCCCCGACGGCTCCGAGACCGTGACGCCGGAGAACTACGAGAACAAGACCACGCTGCGCTTCGGCGGCGAGTACACGTTCACGTCGGTCAGAGCGGCGCTGCGCGGCGGTTTCATCTACGACCCGACGCCGATTCCGACCACGACGCTGACCGCGCAGCTCCCCGACTACGACCGCAAGAACATCACGATCGGTGGTAGCTACTACTTCGGCAACTACGGCGCGCACCTCGGCCTGCTCTGGGTCACGCACGGTGAGCGCGAGACGTCGGACGCGCTGTACATGCCGGTGTTCAAGGCGAACTACGGCGTCGACGCGTTCGTCGCGTCGGCGATGGTCAGCGGCAGCTTCGGCAAATAGCTAGAAGCCCGCTAGAGCAGCTTCGGCTCGATCAGCTCGATCCGCCGCCAGGCGCCGCTGCGAAACCGGTAGGCGAGGGCGGCGGTGAGCAGCGCGAGGTAGCCGACGAGGCACAGCATCGCGCCGACCGGCCCGCCGTCCCACTCGATCACGACGAATATCGCGGCCGGCGTGAACACGAACCAGGCGAGGATGAGGCGTGCGGCAGCGGTCCAGAACGTGTCGCCGGCCGCGCGTAGCGTCTCGGCGAGCGTGAGCGAGACCGCGTCGAACAGCTGCCATGCGGCGCTGATGAGCAGCATCGTCGTACCGACGGTGACGAGCTGGTGCGATTGGCCCTTGCTGTCGAACAGCTTCAGGATGTGCGCGGGGATCGTGACGTAGAACACCGCGATCGCGCCCATCCACGTCATCGTGCAAAGCAGCGTCGTCTTGACCTGCGGCCACACGTCGTCGCGCGCGCCACGGCCGATTGCCTGGCCCGCGAGGATCGCGCCTGCCGACGCGAGCCCGAATGCGGGCATGAAGCCGATCGTGTTCACCGCGAGCACGGCGTTGAGCGCGGCGACGACCTGATCGCCGAGGTTCGACAGCACGAAGTTGACGAACACCTGGAACGCGGCGAATTCGAGGAACCAATTGAAGCCGTTCGGCAGCCCGAAGCGTACGACGCGCCCGAATTCGCGGCGCGACAGGTTCAGCTTGCCCGGGCGCGGCGCGCCGCCCCAGCCGCGCGTGAATGCGAGCACGAGGAACGCGAAGCCGAGCCAGCTGCCGATCACGGCAGCCCACGCGGCGCCGTCGACGCCGAGCGCAGGTGCGCCCCAGTGGCCGTCGATGAGCAGCCAGTTGCAGAACACGGCCGCGACCATCGTGATGACGCCCGCGACCATCTGCATCCACGTGTTGCCGAGGCCGCCGTACCAGTTGCCGAGCGTCTCGATGCCGACGACCGCGCCGACCGACAGGAAGCGGATCGCCATGTAGCTCGTCATCTCGTCCTGCACGGAGGGCGAGTAATGCGTGAGCGACAGCAGCGGCGCGATTGCAGGAATGAGCGCGACCGCGACGAGCGCCGAGATTGCGGCGATGGCGAGGCCATACCAGGCGAACCGCGGCGCCTCCGCGCGTTGGCCGGCGCCGGCAAGCTGCGCCACGAAGCTCTGCACGATGAACACGGTGCCCATCGGCAAGATCACGATGCCGATGACGTTGAGGCCGCCGGTCGCCGTGGCCAATAGCGAGCCCGCACCGAGGTGCTCGGTCTGCAACGCGTCGGCGAACGTGATCACCGATTGCGTGGCGCGCGCGAGGACCATCGGCAGCGCCAACGCGAGCAACGTGACGAGCCGGGACCGCATGAGGGCGGTGAAATGTACGCGCAAACGCCGGGCATGCAAGGATGCACGCATGGCCAAGGCCGAGAAGGAGATTTTCGAATTCGATGGCGCCGAGGTGGCGCTGTCGAATCCGAGCAAAATCTACTTTCCCAAGGCCGGGATCACGAAGCGCGAGATCGTCGACTACTACCTCGCCGTGAAGGACGGCGTACTGCGCGCGTTGGCGCGCCGGCCGATGATCCTGAAGCGCTATGTCGACGGCGCCGCGGGCGAGCCGTTCTACCAGAAGCGTGCGCCGGCGAAGCGACCGCCGTGGCTCGACATCGCGACGTTCTCGTTTCCATCCGGCCGTACCGCCGACGAGATCTGTGTCAATCACGCCGCATCGCTCGTCTACGTGATCAACCTCGGCTGCATCGAGATGCACCCGCACGCGGTCCGCAGCGAGGACATGGATCGTCCCGACGAGCTGCGCATCGATCTCGATCCAGTCCCAGGTGTCGGCTGGTCGCAGATCATCGATGTCGCGAAGGTCGCCCGCGAGGTGCTCGCGGAGCTCGGGCTCGTCGGTTGGCCGAAAACCAGTGGCTCGCGCGGCGCGCACCTGTGGGTTCGCATTCAGCCGAGGTGGACGTTTGTCGAGGTGCGGCGTGCAGCGCTCGCATTCGCGCGCGAGGTTGCGCGGCGTGCGCCGACGATCGCGACGGCGAAGTGGTGGAAGGAGGAGCGGCGCGGCGTGTTCCTCGACTACAACCAGAACGCGCGCGATCGCACGACCTGCTGCGCCTACTCGCTGCGCGCGCGCGAGGACGCGCGAGTGTCGATGCCGCTGTCCTGGGACGACTTCGTCGTCGCAGATCCGGCAGAGTTCACGTTGCGTACAGTGCCGGCGATCTACAAAGCACGCGGCGACGCGCACGCTGCCATCGACGACAACCCCGGCTCGCTCGACGCGTTGTTCGAGCTCGCCGCCAAGCAAGAAGCAGAAGGCGAGCAGGATGCACCGTGGCCGCCGATGTTCGCGAAGCAGGCCGGCGAGGGCAGCCGCGTTGCACCAAGCCGCGCGAAAGGCGCCGGCGCAGGTCGTCGGCCGAAGCTACCGGTGATCACGATCGCGCAGGCAAAGCAGAAGCCCGACGCGCTCGCCGGCCTCGAGCGCTGGAAGGCGAAGTATCCCGACGTCGCGGCGAAGCTCGCACCCGAGGACATCTTGATCGATACGAACCGCGGCCGCGCGACCGCCTGGTACCGCGTGCGGATCAATCTAAAGAACGTGCCGCCCGCCGAGCATCCGCCCCAGGAAGAACCGGATCCGAACTACGATCCGAAGACCGAATACGAGGGCTGGCAGGGCTAGTGCTTTTGTTTCGAGAAGTGAAATAGGCCCACGCTCGCGCCGACGATCGCAGTCGGTGAGCCGAATAGATCACCGTCGAACGGCGCGTACCAGCGCACGAACAACCGCGAGTACATCCACTTCGTACGGTCCTCGAAGCCCGCCTCGAGCACGTGCATGGCCTCGTCGCCGGCGAAGTCGCCCGCGTGAAACGACGCCGGGCTCGCGCCGTAGCCGGCGAAGAATTCCCAGACCCCATCCTTGAACGGTCGCTTGAGATACACCATCGGGTGCGCTTCCCAAAACCCGTGGTCCGGCATCGTCGTCGTATCGCCGTGTGCTTGCACCGCCACGCCGAGCTCGATCGCGATCTGCGGCCAGTAGATCTCGACGCCGAGCTGGGCGCCACCACCCATCGCGAAGCTCGACCCGCCGTCGCGCGCGACCTCGAAGCCGTACGTCGTGCCGAGGTGAAAGCCGGTGCGGCGCAGACTTGGCACCGGTGACGGACGCGTGAACGTCGGCCGGTCCGCGTCGCTCACCGTCACTGCGGGCGGTGGTGGCGGACCGCTGTCGGGAGCCGGCGGCAGATCCGGCATCGGCGGCGGATCCTCGTCGAGGATCTCCTGACTCGGATCGACCGGCGGCGGCGGCTCCGGCGGCGGCGGCGGCAGATCGTAGAGCGGCACCGGCCGCGCAACCGGCATCGCGCCTTGGGCGTGCGCAAGCGTGGGCGCGGCGACCGCGCCGACCGCGAAGGTTACGAGCAAGCGCTTCGTCACGGCCCGGCTCGCAATAGCGTGGTTTGCAACATCACGGATTTGCTCTCGACACCCATCTCGTCGGTGTCGAATGCGATCGCGAGGCCGACGAAGAAGCGGCGCTTGCCACCTTTCTTGAGCGCGACCTCGATCTCGCGAAAGTCGCGCGACAGCTTCGTCTCGTTGCCGTTGTCGTCAGTCAGCGTCTTCCAACCGGTCCCGGCTCCGAATCCGACTGACCACACGATGCCTGGCGATGCCACGAAATTGCAGCGCAACATGCCCGCGAGCCGGCCAGCGTTGAACAGACCGAGCTCAGCATGCAGTACCGGCTCGACGTAGAACACGTCGAGGATCGGCTTGCCGAACGAGAACCCGACGTTGCCGCCAACGCTCACGAGATCGGCGGTGCTGTACACGACCGCGAGCCCGAGCTCGCCTTCGAACGCCTTGCCGCCACCGGCGTTCTCCTCGGCATGTGCGGCGCTCGTCGCGCAGAGCACCAGCGCGATCGCTACCTGATAGGTGCGCGCTACCACGAGTTGACGGTGTCGTTGATGGTCTTCGTGGGATCGTACCCGTTGGTGCGAGTGGTTCCCGAGCTCGTCGACGAGTTGCTCGGTGACGGATTCTTGCTGTCGGCGACGCTGCTGCGGCCAGCGGCGAACTTCTCGCCACGCTTTTGTTCCTTCGCGTCGAGCTTCGCGTCGAGCTTGTTTGCCTTGTCGACCTTCACCTGCGTCTTGAACGCCCAGTCTTCGAGCATCTTCTTCACGCCGGGGTACACCGCGTCGT
>DASUFX010000080.1:0-3411 GCA_036274355.1 Kofleriaceae bacterium
CGACACACCCGGTTCTTCCATCGTCACCCCGTACAACCGATTGGCAATCTCCATCGTCTGGCGATTGTGGGTGATGAGGATGAACTGGGTGCGATCGAGCATGCCGCGCAACATCTCGATGAACCGATGCACGTTGGCATCATCGAGCGGCGCATCGATCTCGTCGAGCAGACAGAACGGGCTCGGCTTGTATTTGAAAATCGCGAACATCAACGCAATTGCCGTCAGCGCCTTCTCTCCACCCGACAGCAGCATCACGCTCTGCAACCGCTTCCCCGGCGGTGATGCCACGATGTCGATGCCGCTTTCGAGCGGATCGTTTTCATCGAGCAGCGTCAGGCCGGCGCGACCGCCGCCGAAGAGCGTGCTGAAAGTCACCTGGAAGTTCGCCTGGATTGCGGTAAACGCTTCCGTGAAGCGGGCCTTCGTGGTTTCGTCGATGCGGGCGATGGCCTGCGACGTCTGCGCGATCGACTCGACCAGATCGCGGCGCTGCGTGGTCAGGAACACGTGACGCTGCTCGAGCTCGTCGAACTGCTCGATGGCCATCATGTTCACCGGACCGAGGCGATCGATCTTCGCTTTGAGACGCGTGATCGCTTCTTCCGCCGTCATCGATGCCGGCGGCTGTGCCGCAGCGGTGGCATGCTCAGGTTCACTCGCCACGACAGCGGCATCACTCGTGGCCGCGTAGGCGGCGCCTTCCGTGGGCATCTCGTCTTCGGCTTCGGGGTCCGGTTCCTCGGCCGTGATCGCCGCGGCATCGGGCGTGGCCTGCCCCGCCTGTTCCATCTGCTCGACTTCGGCGAGGACCTCGTCGAGAGACACCTGCACGGCATCCATGCATGTCTGCGCGAGGTGCGTGAGATCGCTCTGCGCGGTCGCGCACTGGACCTCGAGATCGGTGGCCTCGCTGCGAATCGCTTCGACCGCTCCCCTGGCCTCGCGAATGACCGAGTCCTGGGCGTCAACCGCTGCACGCAGCGTTGCCGCATGCTCGTCAGCGACACGCAGCTCGTCGCGCTTGCCGACCAGTGTCTGAATGTCTTCATCGAGCGTGCGCTGTCCATCCACGATCGATTGCAACAGCGACTCACGACGAGTGTGGGTCTGTTGCAGCTCGGCGTGATGCGCGCCGATGCGCAGTTCGAGCTCCCGCGCACCTTCCTCGAGGCGGAGAACTTCGGCGGCGAGCGCCGCCGAGCGCTCGACGAGTGCCGCGTGATTGGCACGCGCTTCAGCGGCCTGTGCGCCAAGCGTTCCTGCTGTGTCGCGCGCATCGGCCAACGCTCGCTGCGCCTCGGCGAGGCGTTCTTCCGCTGCGCGCTGTTCGCTCTCGAGGCGCACACTCGAGGCGTCGGCCTCACTGCGCCTGGCTTCGAGCGCGGCGCGCTCCTCTTCCGCCGTGCGGCGCTCGACGGCAATCACCTCGGCTTTGCGCGACAAACGCGCCTGTTCCTCATCGGCTCGATCGCGCTGCGCTTCGTAGGCGACGATCGCTTTTTCCTGCGCGTGCTCCTCGGCCTGCAGGCCGGTGATCGCGCCGGTGGCTTGGGCGATGGTCAGCTCGAGCTGCGCGACGTCGGCAGCCAACCGCGTGAGCTGCTCGCGATCGCCGGCGACTCGCTCGAGCAATTCCTTGATCTCGCGACGTGTCGCGAGAATGCCCCGCGATTCGACTTTTGCGCCGCCAGTCACCAGATGCGGACCGCGCAGCACGTCACCTTCGAGCGTGGCAATCGGCGCGGACGTCTGGCGCGAGAACGACACCGCCTGCTCGAAGGTGTCGGCGACGTAGGCTTCGGGAAGGACTTTGTGGATCGTGACGGCGTGCGGGCCTTGCACGTGGAGCACATCGGATACCGGCACGATGCCCGGCATGCGCAGCACCTCACGTGGGTGATACCCGTTCGAACCTGGATCGACCACGACAAACCCACAGCGGCCGGCGTCGTGCTGGCGAACCAGTGACAAGCCGGCGGCGGCCTGGTCGTGACGCTCGACGATGACGTGCTCGAGCAATTCACCGAGACACGCTTCGACCGCGCGCTCGTAACGACGATCGACATCGACATAGTCCGCGACAGCGCCCTGCTGGCCGACGTGACCGTTGGCCTGCACGAGCACCATCCGTGCAGCGTCGCCGAAATCAGCGCGGCTCGTCGCGAGCTCCTGCAATGAGGCCAGCCGTGCTTCGACTGCGGCGAGCTCCTGCTCTCGCGTCCGTACCTCACGCGCGCGACCTTCATGTTCCGCACGCGCGCTGGCCAATTCGGATTTCTTCGCCGCGTGCTGCAGGCGGATCGATTCGAGCGCGTCCTGCGCACGGCTCAGCGATTCGATCGCGGCGGTCCGCTCGTAGGTGACCCGGTCCTGCTCGCGGCGGAGATCGTCTTCCTCGACATCCAGCTTGGCGAGCGCCTCGCCTACTCGTTCGTGCTGCGACGCCGTGTGCTCGAGCGCATGGCGCACGGCCATGACCGAGTTCGCCGACATGTACACGCCCTGGCGTGCTCCCTCGACGTGCGCGTCGAGTCCTTCGATCTGCTGCTGCGCCGCGGCGTAGGCGGCATTCGCCGATGCCATCACATCGGCCGCCTCGTCTCGCGAGCGCTCGGCATCGGTCTGCGCACTGCGGCGCGATTCCATCGCAATCCGCGCCGGCTCGCGACGGGCTTCGAGATCGCGAATCTCTGCTTCGATCTCGGTTCCACGGACGTCGAGCGTGTCGGCCTGATGGCGATTGAATTCGAGCTGCTGCTGGCGGCGATTGATGTCGAGCTCACGCGCATGCGCGTCTTCGCGAATCGCCGATGCGCTGTTGTCTGCTTCAGTCTGCGAGAGACGCAGACGGCCGAGCTCGGTTTCAACTTCAGCCAGCCGTGCGGCGGCGGCGGCTTCGCGCTCGCGTGCAAGACCGAGCTTGTTACGCGAACCCTCGATACTCGCGGCCAGCTCGCGATACTTGCGCGCGAAGAGCACTTTCTCCCACCGGCGATACTCGTCGCGAAGCCGCTTGTAGCGGCGTGCCTTCGCGGCCTGACGTTTGAGTGTGCCGCGCTGCTTCTCCACTTCGAAGACGATGTCGTCGATGCGAACCAGGTTCTGCTGCGCGGCCTCGAGCTTCAATTCGGCGGCGCGACGACGCGATCGATATTTGGTAATGCCGGCGGCCTCTTCAATCAACTGACGGCGGTCAGTCGGTCGAGAGCTGAGAATCATGCCGATCTTGCCCTGCTCGATGATCGCGTAGGCCTTCGCACCCAGCCCCGTATCCATCAGCAGTTCGTGCACATCGCGCAGTCGGCAGACCTCGCCGTCGATCAGATACTCGCTTTCACCCGATCGATACAGCCGTCGCGTGACTTCGACGTCGCGCGTGAACGCCTGCGTCAACTCCTCGAGATCGAC
>DASUFX010000081.1:0-9385 GCA_036274355.1 Kofleriaceae bacterium
GCACCTCGCAGAGCATTCGCCGATCGGCACGTTCGAGGCACTCGATTACGCGCTATGGGCAAGCTCGACGTTTGGCGATGCACTCGACCGCCTGGTCCGCTTCCTGCGCATCATCGGCGACGATCTCACGCTGCACGTGACTCGCGCGGGCAAATGGGCGCGTGTGCATCGCGTCGTCGTGCACGATCAACGTCACCGCGCCGAATGTTTCCTTGCCATTCTCGTGCTGCGCGGCCGCGAATTGCTCGGACGGCCGCTCCGCTTGCGCGAGGTGCGGTTTACGCATCGACGCCCCGCAGACATCCGTGCTCATCGCCGCCTGTTTCATTGTCCCATCCGGTTTGGCTCGTCGGTCACCGAGCTCGTGTTCGACGTCAATCAGCTCGACGCACCGGTGCGCAGCGCGCGGCCGGGCCTCGCAGCCGTGCTGGATCGCCATCTGCGCGATTTGCTTTCTCGTCTGCCGCAGCGCGGGTCGTTCGTGCATCGCGTGCACCAGTCGATCGCACGCACGCTGCATGCAGGCCGCCCGTCACTGAAGACCACCGCGCGCGCTCTCCACATGTCGTCACGCACGTTGCAACGTCATCTCCAGGACGTTGGCGTCACGCATCGTCAGATCGTCGAGGACGTGAGACGCGACCTTGCGGAGCGATTGCTCGCGACGCGTCGGATGTCGATCACCGAGGTCGCGTTTCTGCTCGGCTTCGAAGATGTCAGCGGATTCCGCCGTGCGTACCGGCAGTGGACGGGTATGAATCCATCGCGGGCGCGCGCGAAGATCTAGTGGCGCGCTTCGCGCCCATTATTGGCGCGTTTGTCCGCTTTTGCCCGCACCAGTTGCCGAACCTCGGCGTGATGCAAGCTGTTGTGGTTCTGACCTGCGGCGACCCTGCCCGTCGCGCAGCGCTCGAAGCCGCGCTTGCCGAGCAAGGGCTCGGCGCGACGGATTCGTTCGACGGATCGTGGTCTCTGCACGTGATCGACAATGCGGTCGGCGTGACGATGCGGAGCGAGAACGAAGTCCTCGCCCGCGTGTCGGTCGCCATTTCGCCGGAAGAAGTCGCTGCGTTGGCTCGGCTCGCGCAGGAAGTGATGATGGCACGCGCAAAGATCCGATCCTTTGATGACGCCGAATCGCTCGGTCTGCTCGCGCTGATGGTCGCGCACGACGCGCGCAATGCGCTCGTGCCGATGGTCGTTGCGGCGGACGCGCTGAGCGATCTCGAACACGCACGCACCGTCGAGCTCGCGCAGGTCCTCGTCGACGGCTGCCGGCATCTCACGTCGATCCTGCGGCGGATCACGACGGTCGAGCAGAATCGTCGGCCCGAGGTCGTCGACGTGAACTCGATGATCAGGAACTACTCGGCTACGCTCAGCGCGATGCTCGCTCCGCGGGTGAGCCTCGTGACCAGCCTCGATGCTGCAGTTCCGACCGTCGCGATCGATGTCGCGGATCTCGAGCGCATGCTGCTCAACCTCGTCGCCAACGCGTACGAGGCAAGCCCCGAGGGCGCTGAGGTCGTCGTCTCGACCGCGTCGACGCGGAAGCGCGATGGCTTGCCGCTCGGCGATTGGGTCGTGATCACGGTCGAAGATCGGGGCAGGGGGATGGATGCGACGACCCGCGATAGTGCGTCGCGACTGTTCTACACGACGAAGTCACCGAGCCTCGGTGCAGGTCTCGGCTTGTCGAGCGTGGCGCGATTGGCACGGTCCGCTGGCGGGCATCTCCTGATCGAGAGCGAGCCCGGCAGCGGCACGAAGGTCGGAATCTGGTTACCACCCGCCGAGCGGTGAGCTACTTCGTGCTGCTGTTCGACATCAGTGTCATCGCGAGCAGCATGAACATCGGGTCGAAGCCGAAGCCACTCGACCGGTACGCGATGCGCCCGCCGCAGCCGCCGCCGTAGCAGCCGCCGAAGGAGCAGCCGCCGGTGACGGTTTCGAGGGTCTCGAGGGTCTCGATTTCAGAGGGAGCTTCGGTGGTGCGTTCGACGTTCGACATGGTGGGTCCTTTGGTGGATGCAGATCTTCTGATTTGCAGCGCCCGTGCCTCACCGCGACCGCAATAGTGACGGGCACCTGCGTCGCTCGGCCCACGCGTGCGTCGTCTCCCGTAGTAGGCGGACTGGGGATGGCCTCTGGCCGAATATATCGCCTTACGATATAAAGCCGGTCGTGCGTGAAATAGAGTTGTCTGACTATCGAGCGCTTGCTGACTTCCGGCACCAGCTGCGCCGCTTCATCGCGTTCTCGGAGACCGCAGCCCGCGGGGTGAGTCTCGAACCGCGCCAGCATCAAGTACTACTCGCGCTACGCGGCTTGCCGGAGGGCGTCGAGCCCACGGTGCAAGTGCTCGCGGATCGCCTCGTGCTTCGCCACAACACGGTTGTCGAGCTGCTCGATCGCCTGGAGGCCGAAGGGCTGATCCGGCGGGGGCGCGCAGCGGAGGATCGCCGGCGCGCTGTCATCACGATCACGGCACGCGGGCTCGAGCTCCTGAGCAAGCTGTCACGGTCGCACCTGGACGAGCTTCGCTCGCTGGCCCCCGCACTCGTCGGAGCACTCAACAGTGCGCTGCGTGCATCGCGGAGCCGCGTATGAAGGAGCTAGGTGATTTCACCGCAACACGCCGGATGATTCCGATCACCGGTGTCGCGATCGGCATCGGCGTGCTCGCCGCGTTTGTCGCGCTGGCATTGCTGCGTCTGATCGGTCTGTTCACGAACCTCTGCTTCTTCCAGCGCTGGGACACCACGCTCGTCGCGCCCGCAGGCCATCACCTCGGTCCGTTCGTGATGTTGGTGCCGGTCGCCGGCGGCCTCATCATCGGTCTGATGGCGAAATACGGCTCGGAGAAGATCCGAGGCCACGGCATTCCGGAGGCGCTCGAATCGATCTTGCTCCGCGGCAGCCGCGTCGAGACGAAGCTTGCCATTCTCAAACCCCTGTCGGCTGCGATCTCGATCGGCTCCGGCGGTCCGTTCGGTGCCGAGGGCCCGATCATCATGACGGGCGGCGCGTTCGGCTCGCTCGTCGCGCAGCGCTTCCACCTGACAGCGGCCGAGCGTAAGACCCTGCTCGTCGCCGGTTCCGCAGCGGGTATGGCGGCGACGTTCGGTACGCCGCTCGCCGCGACGCTGCTCGCCGTCGAGCTCCTGCTGTTCGAGTGGAAGCCGCGTAGCTTCGTCCCGGTCGCGCTCGCGTGTGCGAGTGCAATGGCGACGCGTCACTTCCTGTTCGACAGCGCGCCGCTATTCCCGGTGAATGCGCCGGTCTCCGGCGACGACCTCGCCGTGCTGCTCGGCTGCATCGGCGCTGGCCTCGGCGCGGGCGTCTTGTCGGCGGCGATGACGGCGAGCGTCTACTTCTTCGAGGACCGGTTTCTGCGCCTGCGCATGCACTGGATGTGGTGGCCCGCGCTCGGTGGCCTCGCGATCGGCATCGGCGGCCTCATCGAGCCGCGCGCACTCGGCGTCGGCTACGACGTGATCGGCGATCTGCTGCACGGTCATCTCGCGCTCGCGGTGATCGTGACACTCGTGCTGACGAAGTGGGCGATCTGGGCGGTGTCGCTTGGCTCGGGCACATCCGGCGGTGTGCTCGCGCCGTTGCTCATGCTCGGTGCGTCGCTCGGCGCATTGCTCGTACCGATCATGCCGAGCGCGCCCACGGGCTTCTGGCAGTTGATCGGCATGGGCGCGATCCTCGGCGGTACGATGCGCTCGCCGCTGACGGGCATCTTGTTCGCCGCGGAAGTAAGCGGTGACTTCAATGCGCTGCTGCCGCTATCGGTCGCGGTCGTCGTCGCGCATGCATTTACGGTGCTCACGCTGCGCCGCTCGGTGCTCACCGAGAAGGTCGCGCGGCGCGGCTTTCACATCACGCGCGAGTACGAGATCGATCCGCTCGAGGTGCTATTCGTGCGCGAAGTGATGCGCCCCGAGGTGACCGCCGACACGAAGGGCGAAGTCGCGTTCGTCCAGGAAACGCTGCGCACGGCGACACTGCGGATGGCGAAGCATGGCGTGATCGCGCTGCGCGTCGTCAACGAGCAGAGCCAGCCGGTCGGCACGATCGTTCTCGAGGACGTGCTCGGCGCGCGCAAGCGCCACCTCGAGGAAGAGACGCGCCGCGAAGCGCTCCGCCCGTTGCCGTCATGGATGCCGATCCCGCAGTGGGTGCCGCTGGTGCCGCCGCGCGAGCGCTCGCGATCACTTGCCGTCGAGGAACGCAGCCGGCACGACGAGTGACGCCGTCTGCTTCGCGGCACCGGTCAGCTTGAACTGCGAGCACTTGAACTTCGCGGTGCTCGGATCGCGCGGATCGCCCAGCACCGCACACGCCGTGTGCAAGGCAGCCTTCATGCCTTCGATCGTCGCCGCGCCGTCGACGACGGTGCGCATGTAGATCGGCATCACTTGCTCGGAGAACGGAAACCGCGTGCCGTCGCGGAGCTCGGCGAGCGTCTGCGGATTGGCGGCCGCTTGGAACGTGATCAGCTGGGCTACCGGCACTGGCGCGCCCTTGTCGGTCTTGACCGAAAGCGTGAGCGTGATCGTGCCTGGCGTCGCGTCGAGCTCGACCTTCGTCTTCGCGCCAGCAGTGACCTCGACCCGACGGAAGTACATGTCCTTCGGTCGATTACCGCCGCCGCCGAGCATCGGAGAGATGAGGTACGAGCCAGGCGCGAGCGCGTCGAGCGCGAACGTGCCGTCCGGACCCGTCGTGACGAAGAAGTTCGACGCCACGGCGCCGATCGGGTTCGCGATCACGACGGTGTCGGGCAGCGGCTGACCCGCGCGCACGACCTTGCCCTCGAGACTGCTGGTTCCGGAGAGGACGAGGTCGACCGTCGCGCTGTCCGGCCCGGCGGGAATCTGAATGCTCGCGCTGCGGCCGACAGCTGACTTGCCGGCGACCACGGTGATCGGCCCGGGTGTGAAGCCTTGCATCACGAACCGTCCGTTCTCGTCGGTCTCGGTGTCCTGCGCCATGATGCTCTCGTCCTTGATGTAGAGCTCGGCGCCACCGCCGGTGAGCAGCATGCCTGCAGCGACGGTTGCTTTCGCGACCGGCGCACCGTGCTCGTCGATCACGCGGCCCGACAGCGAGCGGCCGGCGGCCACTGTGATCGTGCCGAGGTCGGCGTCCTTGCCCTCGGTGATCGTCGCTTGCTTCGTCGTGGTGACGAAGCCGGGGCCACTGATCGTGAGCGGATACGTGCCGGCGGCAGCAGGAAGCGCAAACGCGCCGTCCTTCGCCGCGAACGGCAGCGGATTTGTGCCGCCAAGCGCCGCGGTGAACGCGATCGGTGCCTTGCCGTCGGCGAGCTGGACCTTGCCGATCACGCGGCCGTCGGCGGGGACGACGATCTTGATCGCGGCGCCGTTAGGCTTGGCAGCGACGCCTTGCGACAGCTCGAGCGCAGCTTCGCTCGCACCGGGACGCGCAGCGCGCACCCGATACGAGCCGTCGGGGAGGCCCGCGAAGCGGAATGCGCCGCTCTGATCGGAGACGGTCTCCTGAACGCCGCGCACAACCCATACTGCACGGTCGGCGGTACCGCCGGTAAATTCGGGCTCTGCGATCACCTGCGCGTCGGCGATCGGTTGCCCGGCTTTGTCGACGACGGTGCCAGCGATCGCGCCGCTGACGTCGAGCTTGAGCGCGACGTCTTGCTCGCGCTTGGCCGCGAGATCGACGGCGACGATCGCCGATGCACCACTCTCGTGCCACGCGACGACGTCCATCGGTCGCCGGGCGAGCCCGCTGATCGCGAACTTGCCGTCGGCGTCCGTGAATGCCTGGCGGCGCGCTCGCCACGGCACGAAGCCGTGCACGACGACGCTGACATCAGCGGCCGCCACCGGTTTGCCGGAGCTGTCTTGCACGACGCCGCGCACGATCGCGCCCGACGTGAGCTGGATCTCGACGCCACTCTTCGCGTGCTCGCCGTCGACGGTGAGCGGCATCGTGGTTGCGGGCGCAAAGTCACCGGCGGTGGCGGTGATGCGCCAAGTGCCCGCCGAGAGCGCGGGCAGCGAGAATGCGCCATCGGCGCCGGTGAGCACGCCATCGCGCCTGGGATCGACGACCGGCAACGGCTCGGAGGCGAATGTCGGAACGACGCGCGCGTTCGCGATCGGTTTGCCTTTCTCGTCGATCACACGGCCGGAGAGCGCGGCGCCATGTGCGAGCGATAGCGCGACGTGCTCCGTCGTGTCGCCGTTACCCGACGTGCCGAGCATCATCGCGGCTTGCGAGTAGCCCTTCGCCCGTGCGACGAGCGGTGCCCAGCCCGCACCGACGCCGCGCAGCTGTGCGATGCCATCGGCGTTCGTCGTCGCTTTCCACGTCAGCGTGGAACGTAGTTCGACCTCAGCGCCCTTCACGGGCGTGCCACCTTGTCGCTCGGTAATTGCGACCTCGACGGTGCCGCCTTTGTGCATGCGCAACGTGACTGGTTCGGGCTTGTCGGCGAGCCGCAGCCGCGCCGGGCCCGCGTAACGATCACCCGCCGTCGCTTCGATCCGGTAATCGCGCCGGATCAGGCCGTCGAACACGAAGCCACCGTCGGACTCGGTCTCGACGACCATCGGTGGGTTCGCATCGATCGCGACCATCGCATGAGCGACCGGCGCGTCGTGCTCGTCGATCACCTGGCCCTCCAGGCGCAGCGTGCCTTTCGGATCGTCGTCGTGGATCGTCGGCAGCTCGCGTGTCGATCCGTTGGTGGGTGCGGGCTCGGTCGGCTTCGGCAGCGGTTTCGTCGGAGGCACCGTCTTCGCGGTGACCGCGGGCTTGTCTTTTTCACCACCGCCCCACAGGCCGGCGAAGCGCGTGCCGGCGACGAGCACGGCAGCGGCGAGAGCAACGAGCAATACCTTGATACTTGTCTTCACGAGCAATCCTCCTGCGAACACGGCGGTGCCATGAGGCATCGCGGCTGGAAGTGGTGCGAGCAGACCGGCCCATGCCGTGCGGTCATTGCCGTGCTCTTCGTCGAGCGCGGCGCGGATCCGATCGAGCGCATCCTTGATCCGCGACCGAACGGTGGCCGCGGGCACGCCTTGCGCTCGTGCGATCTCCGACGCGTTCATGCCCTCGAAGAAGCGCAGCAGTAGCGTCGAGCGCAGCGGCTCGTGCAACTCGAGGACAAGCCGACCGACTTTCTGTTGCATCTGCACGCGCGCGACGAGCTCTTCGGGCGATGGCACCTCGTCGTGCACCGGCGCCGCTTGCTCGCGCTGTTCGCGACGCACGCGACCCCGCGTCGCCATGCGCGCCACGTTGCGCGCGACCCCGCCGAGCCATGGCCGCAGCGGACCTGCGCGCTTCGGCGGCTTCGCGAGCGCGACCTCGTAGGTGTCCTGCACCACGTCGTCGGCACTCGCATCGCCGACGAGCGCACGCGCGACGCGCGACAACCACTCGGTATGCGCGAGTAGCTCGTCAGCTGTGGGGGCGGATCCCGCCATGCCCCCATCTTGCCGCCGCCGGGCAACGTGTTGCCGGGCGACGGACGATTTCTACGTCATGCAAGTACGCGGACATAGCCGCGCGTGCAACGGGCACCGCGGATTTGCGCGTCGTCGCGCACGAACCCGTTCGCCTCGTAGAACGCGATCGCGCGCGTCATCTGCTCGACCGTGTCGAGCACCATATGCGTGCCGCCTCGTTTGCGCGACCACGCGACCGCGACCTCGAGCAGCTGCTTACCAAGGCCGAGCCCCCGCGATGCGCCACGCAGGTACATCTTGCGCAGCTCGTAGATCCCGGGCGCGACCGGAAACACGCCGCACGTACCGAGTAGCTCGCCGTCTCGCAGCGCGATCCAGAACGCACCGCCGCGCGTGGTGTAGGAAGCGGGCAGGCCGTGCAGCTCGGCGTCGGTGGCTGACCCCTTGCCGAACTCGAGCCCGAATTCGCCGAGCACATCGGCGACCAGACCGAGGACCGCGGCCACGTCCGTGTGTTCGACGCTGCGGACCTCGATCATTTGTCTTCCGGCAGACCTTGTGCGCGCCACGCGCGGATGCCGCCATCCATCGATGCGACGTTCGTGTAGCCCATCTTCTGCAACGCTTCGGCCGCGAGCGCGGAGCGAAACCCGCCGCCGCAATAGAGGATGATCTCGTCGCCGTGATTGGGAATTTTGGTCTCGATGTCGCGCTCGATCACACCTTTGCCGAGGTGGATCGCACCGGGGATATGGCCGGCGCGCCACTCGTCGTCCTCGCGCGTGTCCACGAAGTGGAACTTGTCCCCACGTTTCAGCCGTTCGGCAACGGCCGATACGGTGGTTTCTCGTATGTTGCGCTTCGCGTCGTCGACGAGCTTCAAGAAACCGGGCGAGTGCTTCATGGCGTCGGAAGCCTATCTCGATGGGCCCGCCGTGCAATACCATCGGGGCGTGGAGGTGATTCCGGTCCACATTGCGGTCCTGACTATCGCGGATGATGCCGCGTCAGCTGATCGTGCAACCGCCCAGGCCATCTCCGAGCGGGCGACCGCCGCGGGGCACCAGATCGTCGACGAAGAAGTGGTCGCCGACACGGAATCAGCGATTCGCGATCAGCTCGTGCGCTGGATCGCGGAGGACAACATCGACGTGGTCGTCGTCGCGGCGAGTGTCGAGAGTGAGGCCGCATCGGCCGCGCTGGCGCCTCTGGTCCACCAGACGCTGCCCGGGTTCACGGACCTGTTCCGCTGGCTGACATTCCAGGAAATCGGTGCGTCGGCGATGCTCAGCGCAGCCGAAGCGGCGCAGTGCCAGTCGACGTTCGTGTTCGTGCTGCCCGCACATGAAGGTGCGGTGCGCGCGGCGATGGACAAGCTGATCCTGCCGCAGCTCGACGTGCGCACGAAGCCGAAGAATCTGGTCAGCCAGATGCCGCGGCTCAAGGACGCCGCGAAGAAGTTCGCAGATGCGAACAAGTCGCAACGCGTGTCGGTTCCGGCGGCCGCGGTTGCGCCGACTCCGTCCGCGCCTGCACCGGTCGCAATTCCGGCGGCCGCCTACGCGCCGCATCCAACCGCACGACCGGAAACCGAGCCGGAAGCGGTGCCGAAGCCGATCGCGCCCGAGAAGACAGAAGGCGGGCACGGGCTCCCGCCGAAGTTGCCCGCCGGGGTGGCACCGGCGGTGGCGCGTAGCAAGCCGCGTACGGCGAACACGATCGCGCGCAAGACCGATGATCCACCGACGAAGGAGATCGATCTCGCGAACCTCGAGAAGCAGATCCAGCTCAGCAATCAGGATGGGCCGACGAAGAAGATCGATCTCAGCGCGAAGACGAAGGTCGTCGACATGTCGGCGCACCAGGCGAAGACGCGCGTCGTCGACAGCGGGCGCTTGCCGCGCGTGCCTCCCGGT
>DASUFX010000082.1:0-9626 GCA_036274355.1 Kofleriaceae bacterium
ATCACCGCACGCGCTGCACGCTGCGAGGAGCGGAAGGAAGCCGAGTCGCTTCATGCGCGAACGCTAGCACGCGTGCGTGCGGTTACTTCTTCAGCTTGACGGCGGGAGGCGCGGCAATCGCTGCGCCGACCGGTGCAGCTCCTGCGGTCTGGGTCACATCCGGAAGCGTGAGCTCGGCGAGCGCGTCCTGGAACTCCACACGCGTCAACATGATCTTCTCTTCGGTGTCGACCATGCCGATCGTCGCTTTTTGCACGCGCTCGGAGATGTCCTTCATCTTCGACTTGAGGTGCGACATCAAGTCGCCCCCCGTCTTCACCGCCTGAAGCGTGACGATCTGCGCATGCAGCTCGTCCATGCGCTCGCGGTAGTCGCGCAGCCGGCGATCGAGACTCGTCTGCTCGGTCATCAGATCGACCAGTTTGCGATGGATGCCGAGCAGCTTCTTCATGCTGTCCTTGAGCTCCGCCGAGCCTTCGGGCGCGTCGACGTAGACCTTCATCATGTCGAGCGTGACGTCGGCGTTGAGGTCGAGCGTGCGCTCGATCGGCGTCGCTTCCGCGATCTCGACGGTCTTCGTCTCGCCCGGCTTGAGGTGCACCTCGAACAGGTGCGCTTCACCGACGCGCTCGAACGCGGGCGGCGCCTCGAGCAGCTTCCAGCCCTTGTTCACGGTGTGACGGATGAACACCTTCGCGACGTCGTTGAGGCGGTTCGTGATCGTCATCTTCTGGCGCCGGATGTGCTGGACCTCGGCGGTGAGCACGCCGCGCTCGAGCGTGACGAGCTTCTGGAGCTTGTTCTCCTCACCGGTGTTGCGCTCGACGACGATCTGACGATCGAGCGCGTACGGCACGACCGCCGATGACTTCGGCGGAATCGGCTCGGTAAGGCCCTCGCCGATGAACTTCTCTTCGCCGTAGACGGTGACCGGTCCGGTCTCGAGCGTCGAGGTCGTCGGGTTCTTGAACCGCACCGCGCGGAACGCGAAGTTCGAGTTACCGCGCTCGCTCTCCGGCGTGTACAGATACACGACCTCGCCTTCGGTCTCCTGGCGCACCATCGACACCATCGCGCTCGCACCGCGCTCGACCGTCATCGGCGTCGGGTTCGCGAAGTGACTCTCGCCGACCGGCTGCGCATCCATTTCGACGCTCTTCTGCTTCGCGGCCTGCGCCTGCTCGCTCGGACTCGGCGCCTGCGCGATGAGCCGCACGCGCTCCGCATTTCCTGGCGTCACGTTCGTGATCACCTTGATGCGGCCGGGCGCGACGCCCTGATCGATGAGCTGATTGCGCACGATGTTCGCGCGGTCGTTCGCGCGGCTGTTACCGCCGACGCGATTCGCATCCGCGTTGCCCTCGATCACGATGATCTTGTCCGAGTTGACGAGCTGCTGCGACACGACGCGCATCTTCTGGTCGCCCGTCGCGACGCGCTGCTCGTTCAGCTGCGGCGTCGGCGCCTTCTGCACGGTCGGCGTGGATTTGCGCGCGTCCTTCGTCTTCACTTTCCTCATCGGCTTCTTCGCGACGTGATAGCGACCGCCACCGCCGCCACCGCCGCCTTCGACGCTCAGCGACTCCGCCTCGTAGCCACCGCCGTCGTCCATGTCCGCCATCGGCGCCGAGGGTGGCGGCGGCGACGGTTGCACCACGCTACCAGTGACAGCGGCGCCCATGCCCGGCTGCGTCGGCGCGGGCTCGCTCTTCACCGCGACGCGCGAGGTCGTGCTCTCCGGGTGACCGTCGGGACGGCGAATCTCCTCGTCGCCGAGCTCGGTCAGCACCGCTTCGCCGCCGTTCTTCGCGATGTCCTCGGGACGCGTGCCACCGTAGGGCGAGATGCCGGTGGGCGGCGCGATCGCAAACTTCTCCTCTGCGGCGAGCGTCTCGCGCTGCACCTGACGCACGCTCCACAGGTCGTACTTGAATGACAGCGCAGACGAGGAACCGACGCCCACCCGCACGCCCTTCCAGTCCTCGCCGCTCGTGTTGTCGACGATCGCCCAGCCCTCGAGCATCACCTTGCCCTTGTCACCGACAACGACGCGGTAGCTCGGCTTCCACGACGGCGACTCGGTCACGTATGTCAGCACGACATCGGCCTTGTCTTTCGTCGGCAGCTGCAGCTTCATCACGAGGTAGCTGCCGTCATCGGCTTGCTGTCTCGGAATCGAGACCGGCAGCGGCTTGTGCGAGATCGCATCGACGACGGTCAGCGACTTCAAGAAGTCGTCGACGCGATCGCGCGGCACGCTGACCGTGAGCGCACCGCCGGTCACTGTCGCACGGCGCTCGTAGAACGCGACGCCGTTGCGGTAGACGACGACGCGGCCGAGCGCGACGTTGTCGACCTTGATGTAGTTGTGCCTGATGCCACACCCCGCGAGGGCGGAGGCGAGCAGAAATCCGGCCAGCGTCTTCCTCATGTTCTCGGCGCAAACGCACCGAGTCGAAGCGCGGTCTAAAAAACTTCCCAAGAAGCAGCGGTCATAGGGAGTCGCGAATATCCACGGCGTGCATCTCGGCGCCGTCCTTAATCTTCAGCGTCGTGCCCTCAATCGCCAGCACGAGACGAAGTGACGGCGCGGTGATGCGGCCACGGGCGTCGCTGACCACCGCGGTCATGCCGTTGAACACCTCGATCGACTTCCTAGCGGGATCGAGGAGCCACACTTCTCGCACGCCAACCCGCGCGTAGAACGGCAGCTTGTCGCGACTCTCGTCGTTAGGCGAAATGATCTCGACAACGAGCTCTGCGAGGCCTTCGATTCCTCGCATCGTCAGATGCTCCGAGGCGACGACAGCAAGGTCGGGGACCCGGTAGCTGGCTTGCCCAGGTACTGCCGGATCATACAGTCCGGGATCGTGGAACACCTCGAAACCGCGAGGTGCCACGATGCGTTTCAGCACGTCCTGAAGATTGGATTCGACGCGCTTATGCACGGTCGGCGGCGGCGGGACCATGTGGAGGACTCCCTCCCAGACCTCGTCGAACCGATCGTGGCCGAGGCGACGACGTTCCTCGAGCATCGAGGCAGGTATCATCGCTGCGCGCATCATGCGTCGACTATAGCCCAGGGACATCCGCCGCCCTTCAGCAACGCATATGCCGCGCTAACCGCTTGAACTGTCGCGCTTGGCTGTCCGCTTTGGCCGGCGCTCGGCCGCGGTCGTCTCCGGTACGGACGCGATCGCCGGACGCGCGCTCGGCGGTGCAGCGACGACCGCAGCAGCTGACTGCGGACGCTTGCGCTCCTCGAGCTCCTCGAGCGTCTTTGGCCAGTCGTCCTTGAGCAGGCGCGACAGCGATCGATCGGCGAGCAACCGCCCTTCGGTCTGACACGTCGGGCAGTAGTTCGCCTCGTTGTCCGCGTAGACGATGCGCTGGACTTTGGTGCCGCACACCGGACACGGTTGGCCGTACTTGCCGTGCACGGCCATCTCGGGCCGGAACGCGGTGACCTTGTCGGGGAAGCCGTCGCCGACCTCGTCGCGCAGCAGCTTCGTGTACCGCGTGAGCACGTCGATGCAGGCGCGGTGCAACGTCTTCACTTCGTCATCGGTGATCGACGACGTCATCCGAAACGGCGACAGCTTCGCCGCGTGCAGGATCTCGTCGGAGTACGAGTTGCCGATGCCGTCGAACAGCGTCGGATCGGTGAGCGAGCGCTTGATCGTATGGCGCTCGCTGCGCAGCCGCTCACCGAACACGGCGGCGGTCGAGCCGAGCACGTCGAGCCCGCCGCGATCGAACTCGGCGAGCGCCGCGCGGCCGGCGACAATGTGGATCGACGCGCGCTTCTTCGGCGACGCCTCGGTGAAGCTCACCGTGCCGTTCGGAAAGTCGAACGCCGCGAGCCCGACCTTGTTGGGAATCTTCTCGCCGCGCTTCTTCCAGCGCAGGCGCCCCGCGATCATCAGATGAATCACGATGTAGCGGTCGCCCTCCACGCCGATCACGATCCGCTTGCCGAGGCGCTCGATGCCGGTGACCTTCGCGCCGTACAGCTCGCGCGGCGATGGCGACACCGTGCGCAGCACGAACGGGCTCGCGATGCGGATGCCGTCGATGGGCTTGCCAACGGTCAGCGCAGCAAGCCGCTCGACGTAGACGGTGACGTCAGGCAGCTCGGGCACGGCCAGACCATAGCAGGCCTCTGGCCTCAGACCTCAGGCCTCAGGTTCAGAGCGAAGGCCTGACCTGCGCTACTTCTTCTTCGAGGCGGTCTTCTTCTTCGCCGGCTCTTCTTCCTTCGCCTCGGCGGCGACCGCGCCTTTGCGGTCGTCGGTCTTCGACATGCCGAGGCTCGCCTTCAGCGCCTCCATCAGATCGATGACCTTACCGGCCGGCGCCTCGGGCGCGATCGTAATTTCCTGGCCTTCGACCTTCTGGTTGATGAGCTGCATCATCCGCTCTTGGACTTCGTCCTTGTACTTGTCGGCGGAGAACGTCTCGTGCGCGATCTGCTGGATGATCTGCTTCGCGAGCCCGATCTCGGCGGGCTTGAGCTCGGGGAGCGCGGGCAATGGAACCTCGCTCCAGTCCTTCACCTCTTGCGAGTAGCGCAGCTGGTGCAGGATCAGGCCCTCTTTGAACGGGCGCAGACAGACGATGTACTGCTTGCCGCGCGCCGAGTACGACGCGATGCCGACCAGCTCGGTCTCGAGCATCGCGTCGCGGATCAGCTTGTACGCGCGCTCGCCGCCCTTGTCGGGACCGAGGTAGTAGCTCTTCTCGACGTAGAGCGGGTCGACAGCGGTGGCCGGTACGAATTCCTCTAGCGCGATGGTCTGGGTGGCGACTGCGTCGAGCGCCTTGAGCTCTTCCGCAGTAAACACGACGTATTGCCCCTTGGCGTGCTCGTAGCCTTTGACGGTGTGCTCGCGGTCGACGACCTCGTTGCACTTCGTGCAGATGTACTGCTGCTTCAAACGCGCCCCATCGGCCTCGTGAAGCATGTTGAAATGGATGTCTCCCGAGGTCTCGTTCGTCGTGTAGAGCTTGGTCGGGATAGAAACCAGGCCGAACGAAATAGTGGCCGTACCGATGGAACGAGCGGGCATGAAGTAAATTGTACCGGGCTGTCGTGAGTGATCCCAAAGACGAAGGTTTGGATGCTTACCGTGCCAAGCGCGAGGGTGGGAGCACACCTGAACCAATGGCCAGCACCACTGGCCTATCAGGCAAGGGTCCACGCATGTTTGTCGTGCATCAGCACGACGCGACCCGGATGCACTGGGATCTGCGCCTCGAGATAGACGGTGTGTTGTGCTCGTGGGCCGTTCCCAAGGAGCCCTCGCTCGATCCCGATGACAAGCGACTCGCAGTCAAGGTCGAGAACCACCCGCTCGAGTACGTCCACTTCGAAGCGGTGATTCCGGCCGGCAACTACGGCGCCGGTCCGATGATCTGCTGGGACCGCGGCCTGTTCCGTCCGCTGATCGATCCGGCGCAGGGCATGCTCGATGGCGAGATCAAGTTCGAGCTCTACGGCTACAAGCTCACCGGCGCGTTCACGCTCGTGCACACCGGCAAGGGGACGCGCGGCAAGTTCTCCGGCCGCGGCAGCAACGACTGGCTCCTGATCAAGAAACGCGATGAGTCCGCGGAAGCGTTCCTCGCGCGTGGCAAGCCGCTGTCAGGCGCATCGATCCTGAGTGGTCTCACGATCGACGAGCTCGATGCGCGCGCGCCTCGGCATCAAGCGGTCGTGCAGGCGCTCGCCGACGCGAAGGTTCCGAAGAAAGCAATCGCGCACGGCTCGATCGAGCCGATGCTGTGTCAGACCGCGGACGCTGCGTTCTCGTCGAAGGACTGGATCTACGAGCTCAAGTGGGACGGCTTTCGCATGATGGCGTACGGCGGCGCGGGACAAGCGAAGCTGCGCTATCGCTCCGGTCTCGATCCGACGGATCGCTATCCGGAGATCACGAGCGCGATCCGCGCGCTGCCGATTCCCGACCTGATCCTCGACGGTGAAATCGTCGCGCTCGATGCCGAAGGCAAGCCCGACTTTCACAAGCTGTCGTTCCGCGGCCAGATGCATCGCACGAGCGAGATTGCACGCGCCGCGCTCTCTGCACCGGTCACGTACATGGTGTTCGACATCCTCGGCGCCGCCGGCCACGATCTGCGCGGGGTGCCGCTGATCGAGCGCAAAGCGCTGCTCGACAAGATCCTGCCGAGGCTCGGGCCACTCCGCGTGTCGGAGCACATCCCCGAGCACGGCGAGGCACTGCTCGAGCAAGTCGTCGCACGCGGCATGGAAGGCGTCGTCGCGAAGAAGGCGAATTCGACGTACAAGAGCAAGCGCTCGCCGGACTGGCTCAAGCTGAAGAAGGATCCGGAGGCCGACTTCGCGGTGTGCGGCTACACGCCGCCGAAGGGCACGCGCACCGGCCTCGGCGCGCTCCATCTCTGCGTGCGCGTCGACAGCCAGTGGGTCTGGGCCGGCAAGGTCGGCTCCGGCTTCGACGACAAGCTGCTCGCGCAGCTGACGGCCGAGCTGTCCGCGAAGCCGCGCTGGAAACCGACGTTCCCGCGTCCCGAAGGCAGTGGCGACGCGCTGTGGATCGAGCCCGAGCTGGTCGTGCAGGTGCGCTATCGCGAATGGCCCGAGGACTCGTCGTTGCGCTTCCCGGTATTCGAGCGATTGCGCCGCGACAAGAACCCGATGGATTGCACGATGCCGGCGCGCCGCACCGGCCAAGCTGCAGAGCCGCGCGAGCCGAAGCCCGGCGAGTCGATGGAGCTCGTTGTCGATTCGCAGGTGCGCGAGCTACGGCTGTCGAATCCGAAGAAGGTGTTCTGGAAGGACGAGAACATCACGAAGGGCGACCTCATCGAGTACTACCGCTCGGTCGCACCGTGGCTCCTGCCCTACCTCAAGGATCGGCCGACGGTGCTGCATCGCTACCCCGATGGCATCGACGGCGACATGTTCTACCAAAAGGACATGCCCGACTGGGTGCCGCCGTGGCTGCGCACCACGACACTGTGGAGCGAGCACAGCCAGCGCGAGATCCACTACGTGCTGATCGACGACCCCGATGGGCTCGCATTCGTCGCGAACCTCGCGTCGATTCCGATCCACTGCTGGGCGAGCCGCATCGCGGACCTCGAGCGTCCCGACTGGACGATCATCGATCTCGATCCGAAGAACGCGCCGCGCGAGCATGTCGTGCCGCTCGCGCTCGCAATCCATCGCTTGTGCGACGACATCGGCCTGCCGAACTTCGTGAAGACATCGGGCCAGAGCGGTCTGCACGTGCTGATTCCGCTCGGTGGCCAGTGCACGTTCGATCAAGCGCGCACACTCGCGTATCTGATCGGCCTCATCATCGAGCGCCAGCATCCCGACATGGCGACGACAAATCGCAACCCGCAGGCACGCGGCGGCCGCGTCTATCTCGACTGGGGACAGAACGCGCACGGTCAGCTGCTCGTCGCGCCGTACAGCGTGCGGCCCGTCGCGAACGCACCAGTGTCGATGCCGCTCGTCTGGGATGAGGTCGTGCCCGAGCTCGATGCGAAGCAGTTCAACCTGCGCAATGCGCTCGATCGGCTGACGAGCTGGCCGGGCGATCCGATCGCGCCGGTGCTCGAGATGCGTCCCGATCTCGCGGCCGCGCTGACCGCGCTCGAGAAGTACGCGAAGGACGCCTAGATCGTCTTCAGGAACGCGACGAGGTCGCTCTTGTCGCAGTCGGCGAGGCGAAGACCGAGAACGCGAGCGTAGTGGTCGACGACGTCCTCGAGCGTCTTAGCGGAGCCGTCGTGGAAGTACGGTGGATGCTGCCAGAGCGCACGCAGCGGTGTCGTGCGGTACAGCTTCGTCGCGCTGCGCGTCGCGTAGAGTGGATCCATGCCGGTCTCGGCGGCTGCATGGAGCGTCCGCGCGACGTCGGTGTAGATCGCACCCTCGTGGCAACGCGAGCAGTTCGCCTCGAACACGGCCTTGCCCCGCGCGGCGGACGCGACATTGAAGCTCTCCGGTATCGGCGGCTTCGGAATGCTCAACTGGTAGTCGCGCAATGCGGGCAGCTTCGGGGTCACGAGGTCCGGCGTCTGCACGATGTTGATGCCGATGCGCGGATCGGAGAAGTTGCCGTGGCCGCCCATCTGCGTGACGGCGACGTAGTTGTTCCAGTACGACACCGGACCATCGCCCGTGTAGGTTTCGGCGGCGACGCCGGCGAGGCCGTACGCAGGTGGGATCACCGCCGGATCGTTGATGCCGTCGATGTTGTAGCGCGCGTCGTAGTAGCCGGGGCCCCACGACGAATACACGGCACGCTGTGCATCGGTGAGCGCGGGTGACAGCGCGATGATCGCGCCCGGATCGAGATCGCGATTCGCCCAGCCGTCGAGCCGATGGCCGATGCCCGGCGCGACCGAGTCGTCGACTGTCGAGTGACATAGTGCGCACGTGATGCCGACTTCGTGCAGCTTGCCGCTGCCGTCGACCTTGCCCATCACACCGACAACCGCATCGAGGCCGATCAGCGCGACCGTTGTTTTCGGATCGTTCAGATCGGCGGTCGCGAGGATGCCCGGCGGCAACGCGTCGGCATCGACCTTGAGGCCAACCGAGAGCGCGATCGTCGGTGACACGGCGGACGCGATCACCTCGTGCA
Source organism: Kofleriaceae bacterium (assembly GCA_036274355.1). Classification (GTDB taxonomy): domain Bacteria; phylum Myxococcota_A; class Polyangia; order Haliangiales; family Haliangiaceae; genus JABFXX01. The sequence continues at coordinate 8,643 of DASUFX010000082.1, forward strand.
TGCGCAGCTTGTCGGTCCACAGCTGTTCGTCGCCGAACGTGTCGAACCGAAATATCTCCTGACCCGTCGCCCCAACTGGAGGCTTGTGGTCGGGCGGGTGCTTCGTCGCCGCTCCGCTGAGATCCGCGCCGTCATTGATCGAATCGGTTCCACACGCCGCGAGCGCGAAGCCGACTACAAGTCCAATTCGAGTTACTCGCATGCATGTAGTGCGAGCAACGCGAGTGCCACGCGGAGCGGTCCGATCCGGTGTCGTCAGCGCCCTCGGGTGATCGCTGAACCGCTATGCGAACAACGCCGCAAGCTCGTGTGGCGCATGGAGGAGATGAGTCGGGTTGGCAGCCTCGAGCACGGCCACCGGGCGTAGCCCCCACGCCACCGCGATGCTCGTCGCACCCGCAGCGTGCGCCGTCGCGACATCGACTTCCGAGTCACCGACGAGAACGGTCGTTTCGACTGTAACGCCGAGGTCGGCAACGACGTCGCGCAGCGCCTGTGGATCGGGCTTGTGCGGCCGATCCGGACGCGCCCCCGCCACGACCTTGAACGGCCAGCGCCCGAGCAGCGCGGTGCAGACGTGGGCCGTGAGATCGTGCGGCTTGTTCGACAGCACGGCGAGCGAGAAGCGCGGCGCGAGCCCGTCGAGTACCTCGCCCAAACCGTCGAAGACGCGCGTCGCGATCACCGGGCGCGAGCGATAGCGCGCGCGAAACGTCGCAAGCACCGGCGCGACCAGATCTTGCTGCGGGACCGCACGTATCACGAGCTGCTCGGCGCCGTAACCGACCCAGTGCCCGATCTCCTCGCGGTTGTACGACGGCAAGCCGTGATCAACGAGCGCTCCGTTGAGGTGCGTCATGATGTCCGGAAGACTGTCGACGAGCGTGCCGTCGAGGTCGAAGACGATCGCGCGCGTGCTTCGAAGCATGTTGCTTACGGCTTGCCGGTCCTGAGCATGCGAATTTCCGCTCTGAGCTTCGCTAT
>DASUFX010000083.1:0-21466 GCA_036274355.1 Kofleriaceae bacterium
ATCGTGATCACGGCACCGAGCCACGGCGTGCTGCCGACGACGACCGCGCATGCGCCGATCGCAGCGGCGCCGTTGCGCGCATCGTTGTCACGTGCGTAGCGTGCTGCGAACGCGACGCTCCACACCGCGCCGCACGCGGCAAGGATCGCAGGCGATGCAAACGCGGCGGCGTCCCGGAATGGCGGCGCGATCAGGAGCAGCGCGACCGACACGAGCGCGGCCCCGACATCGCGCGGCACGAGCGCGCGCACCGCGGCGACGACACCGGCGAGCGTGAACGCGGCGAGCACCGCATCGAGGATCGCGAGCCGAAACCCGACTTCGCCCCACGGTAGGAGCGCCGCGGCCGATGCGAGCACGTTGTAGAGCGGGACGCTCGCGACGTGCATCAGGCGCGCCGCGCCGACAGCGTTGGCTGCGGCAACATTCCAGCCCGGACCGCCACCCGCGTCGAGCACGAGCACGACGAGCGCGACGGCGAGAACGATCGTCTCGAGCCTTCCCGTCTCGAGCTGCGGAAGCTTCCGGTCTGGCACGGCGCCAAGGCTGCCACAGACGCGATATGATGACCGCAGGCATGGCCCAGATCCGGATCGTCGACGACTGGTTGCGCAGCCCGGCGTCGCCGCCCAGTCATTACCGATCCGTGATGGTGATCGCCGAGAAGTGGGCCGAGCAGCGCGTGCTCATGCGTGCGTATGCCCAGAGCCGCGATCAGACGATGCCGACGATCATGCTGCACGCGGTCGAGCTCGCGATCGGTCCGGCCGGTCTCGACGTCAACGGACCCTGGGGCATCCACGTCGGCTCGAACCCGGGCATGGAGGCGCAGGCGGTCAAAGCCGGCCTCGAAGATGCCGCGCGCCGGATGGCCGGTTCGAAAGGAAATCCGCCGCGCCTCGTCGACGAGTCGAACACGTTCGATCGCGAACCGACCGGCAACTGGGCGCCGGGCACGCCGCGCGTGCTGCCGCAACGTCCCGATCAGCGCGCGCCCGCCGTCGAGCATGTCGCTGCCGCCGCCGCCGCTCGCGTTCCGCAGGCGCAGATGGCGACCTACATTCCGCAAGCGCCAGCCGCGCAGCATGTTCCGCAGGCACAAACGGCCGTCGTCGCGCCGTCGAATCCCGAGTTGCGCAAAACCCCCGTCCCGCGGCGGTCGAGCGGCAAGACACGGCCCCCGCCGACGAATGTGCGAACGGCGCTCGGTTATACGTCGGGCTCCGGAGCGCAGTCGGCGATCGTCAAGCTAGGGCTCGCTCCGCAGATTTCGGCGCGGCTAGGCCGGCTCGTCGATCGGGTGGTCCCTGCGGATTTCTCGATCGATGCGGGCGAGCGCCGGGTCCTCAACGCGCTCGGCGAACATGCACTTACTGCACGCTCGATCGGCCACATGCTCGATATCGCAGATGCGACGACGTTCATGGAAGAGCTGACGTCCAAGCTCGAGCGCTACGGCCTCGGGGACCTGATCGAGCCCGGTGAACCGCAAGGCGGTGAGCCGACGTACCGCATGCGCCGCTAGTGTTTCCCAGGGGAAGGCCCTGTGGTAACCAGTCGTGCCCCTATGCAGGTACGCATTGAAGAAGTGTCTCCCGTCGAGAAGAAGATGTTCGTCGAGATCCCGTGGGAGACGGTGAGTCAGAAACTCGGCGATGCGTACCGCGAGCTCAGCAAGGGCGTCGCGCTCAAAGGTTTCCGCAAGGGCAAGGTGCCGCGCCCGGTGCTCGAGCAGGTCTACGGCCCGCGCGTGAACGCCGAGGTCGCCTACGAGCTGGTGCGCGAGTCGTTCTTCCGCGCGAACCAGGAGCACAACCTCGCCGCGGTCGCCGAGCCGCGCGTCGAAGAGGCCGATCCGATCAAGAAGGGTCAGCCGTTCAAGTTCGCCGCGATCATCGAAGTGCGCGGCGAAGTCGTGCCGCAGGACTACAAGGGCCTCTCGATCGAGCGCCGCAAGCTCAACATCGCGGACAGTGCGGTCGAGGAGTCGCTCGCCCAGCTCCGCCGCGAGCACACCGAGCTGCGTCCGATCGAAGGCCGCGAGGTGACGGCTGCGGGCGACATCGTTGGCCTCAGCATCACCGGCACGATCGGCGAGCACCAGATCAACCAGCCGCAGTTCGCAGTCGATCTCGATGACGTCGAGCGCGAGCCGCTGCCGGGCATCCGCGAGGCGCTGCTCGGCATTCCGCTCGACACCAAAGAGAAGAAGCTCGAGCTCACCGTTCCCGATGACTACAAGGACGAGTCGCTGCGCGGCCGCAAAGCCGATCTGACGGTGACGATCCTCGAAGCGCGCGCGAAGGACGTGCCCGAGCTCGACGACGAATTCGCGAAGGACACCGGCAAGGCCGACACCCTCGACGGCCTCAAGGCCGCGCTCCGCAAGGAGCTCGAGGATCGCGAGACCGAGGTCATCGATCGCGAGGCGCGCGAGGGCGTGCTGCGCGAGCTGATCAAGAAGAACCAGATCCCGGTCGCGTCGTCGCTCGTCGATCGCGCGGTCGAGATGCAGTACCAGCGCCTGCGCCAGATGCTCGGCATGAAGCCGGAGCGCAACGCGCAGATTCCGGACGATCTCAAAGACAAGATGAAGCCGGCCGGCGCCGACGAGGTCCGTGGCCAGCTGCTGCTCGAAGCGATCGCCGACAAAGAGAACGTCGTCGTGACCGACGAAGAGCTCGGCAAGCACGTCGAGCAGACCGCGAAGGCACGCAACATGGCGCCCGCGAAGCTGCGCGCCGAGTGGCAGCGCGACGGTCGCCTCGACAGCGTCACGTACTCGCTGCGCCAGGACAAGGTGCTCAAGTTCCTCGTCGATGCTGCGCAGATCACCGAGGTCGAGAAGCTCACGCAGCCGGGCACGCCCCTGCCCGAAGGTCCCGCGCACGGCGAAGAGGGCCACGTCCACGGCCCCGACTGCGATCACGACCACGACCACTGATAAATTTGCGCGACGTAGAGCGCTGGTTTTGCTGGCTGGAGCGGAGGCGCGCGTCGTGAAGCACATTTCGGGCGTCGACGGGAGGGTGGCGTTACATTCACCGGCATGGAGAGCGACAAGACGCAGCCGGGGATGAGCGGGCCGCACCCGACCATCGCCCAGTTGCGAAATCCAACCGAGCCCGGCATCGACGACCACGTCGCGTCGTGTTCGATGTGCCGCTCGGTGATGGCGGCCGACGTCGACGAGACGCCGATCCCGCTCGAGCTACCAAAGGGTCTGGTCAGCGAGACCGCGTTCAAGTGGCCACCGGATCCGATCGCGCGTGGTGGCATGGCGGCGATCTTCGCGGGTGAAGATCGGCGGCTCGGTCGCACGGTCATTCTCAAGACGCCGCGCGAAGACGAGAACCTGCCGAAGTACATGACCGACATGTTCCAGAGCCGCGTCACCGCCGAAGCGCGCGTGCTCGCGAAGCTGCAGCATCCGTCGATCGTCACGATCTACGAGCTCGGCAAGTCGAGCGTGGGCTGGCCGTTCTGCGTGCTCGAGCGAGTCGATGGTACGTCGCTACGCGAGCGCCTCGACGAGCTCGCCGACGCCGAAGAAAAACTGATGAAGCCGGCGACGCGCGAGCGTCTCGAGCTGCTCTCGAACCTCGTCTCGATCGCCGAAGCACTCGCGTACGCGCACGAGCGTCGCGTCGTGCATCGCGATGTCACGCCTAACAACATCCTGCTCGGTAAGCGCGGCGAAGCCACGCTGATCGACTGGGGCATCGCGCGTGATCTCGACGCGCCTGGCGGTACCGAGCCGTCGATTCATGACGAGGACCCGTCGACGACCGGCCGCATGGTCACGATCAGCGCCGGCACGCCGCCGTACATTCCGCTCGAGCAGAGCCAGGGCCGCAAAGCCGATCCGAGCTTCGACGTCTACAGCTTTGGCGTCACGCTGTACGAGGTCGTGTCGGGCAAGACGCCGTTCGTGTGGGGCGGAGCGACCTCGCCGGGCGGCCGCACCGCGCAAGTCGACGCGTTCATGGCGTGGCTGCAGTCCGACGATGACATCCCGCCCGCGATGCCGAAGGATACCGAGCTCTCCGGCATCATCGCGAAGGCGATGGCTCGCAAGCCCGCCGATCGGTTCACCGCCGACGAGCTGGTGCGCGCGCTCAAGCAATACCTGACCGGCGACCTCGTGTTCTCGCATCGCTACTCGCTGTCGGGCCGGCTCGCGCGGTGGGCACGTCGCCACAAGACCGCGACGGTGTCGATGCTGTTCCTCACCGTGCTCGTCGTCGCCGGCGCGCTTGGATGGGCCGCGTGGTCGCGCCAGCAAAAGGAAGAAGCCGAGCTCCGTGCGCTCGCGGCGTCTGCACAGGTCGACGCGAGCGAGAAAGGTCGCCTCGCCGACGAAGCGAGCCGCGAAGCCGACGCCGCGAAGGCGCTCGCCGAGCAAGCACAGCGCGAAGGTAAGGACGCGCAGGCGCTGAAGCGCGAAGCCGATCGCAAGCGCAAAGCCGCCGAGGAAACGCGCCGCGCTGCCGAAGCTGCCGCGACCCAAGCGAAGGGCACCGCCGAGGACGCGCTCAAGCGCTTCCAGCAGGCGATGAAGGAAAAGGACGAAGCGAACACGCAACGCGACGCCGCGAACAGCGCGCGTGATCAAGCCGAGCGCGAACGTGAAGCCGCGCGCGCGTCCCAGGTCGCCGCCGAGCGCGATCGCGATGCGTCGAAAGCCGCACGTGACGCCGCCGACAAGGAGCGCGACGCCGCGAAGCAAACCGCAGCGGCCGCTGAAGCCGAGCGCAACGCGGCGCGTGCCGCGCGCGACGCCTCGGACAAGGAGCGCGATGCCGCGCGTGCCGCACAGGCCGCCTCCGAGAAGGAGCGCGACGCTGCGATCGCTGCACGCTCCAACATCGAGAAGGAACGCGACGAAGCGCGTCGCCGCGTCGCCGACCTCGAGCAGAAGCTACGCGAGCTCCAGCAGGGTGGCCCGCCCGGTCCGCCGCCTCCGCCACCGTCGCCGTAACGCTGGCGCCCACGCCGATCGCGGAGCAGAGTGCGCGATCTGCGCGCCGTTGATTAACGGACGTGTGCCGGCACGTTGCCTGTGCTGGCATGAATCGTTCATCAGGACGGAGGCGCACGAACAACCGTCCGAGGTGAATCCATGTTGGGAAGACTCACTCTGTCGTTGCTCATGACGCTCACGATTTCGAGCGTCGTGGCATGTACTGACCTCACGAGCGAGGACGAAGAGACCAGCAATCTCTCGAGCGAGGAGCAGGCCTGCATGCATGACGAGGCCGCAAAGCTCGCAGTGCTAAAGAAGCTCCACGACCGCTACCAAGACATCAACGTTGCGCTCGCCGATGGTTACAAGCTCGGTGTCATCTACAACGGCAATCTCGTCGTCAACGGCTGCGTATCGAATCTAGCTAATCCGGCGCTCGGCGCGATGGGCTATCACTACTTCCTACAAGACCGCTTCGACGACGCGAAGATCAAAGAGCTCAAGCCCGAGGTCCTCGTCTATCACACCGGCGCAAACGGTACGCGCGTGCTCGGCGCGGTCGAGTGGGTCGTGCCGAAGCCAGCCTGGGACGCCAAACACGGCGTCGATGCCGACGCACCCGAGGTGTACGGACAGATGATGATGATCCTCAATCCGATGCTGAACTGGTACGTGGCGCACGCCTGGCTCTGGAAAGACAATCCGTCCGGCGTCCTCTCGGACTGGAACCCAGACGTGACCTGTCCCTGACGACACGGCGTACTGACGGCGCACGTTCCGGAACGCCAGCAGTCTGTGCAGCGCTACGTCGTCGGCCGCACGACTTTGACGGGCGCCATGCTGTCCGTCTTGTTGCCGTCGCCGAGCTGGCCGCGATCGCCGCGGCCCCAGCACCAGATATCACCGTCGACGAGGAGCGCGCAGCCGTGCGCGAAGCCGACTGCGACGCTCGTCGCGGCACCGGGTAATCCGAGCACATCGACGGGCGTCGACTCGGATACGGTCATGCCGTTACCGAGACGGCCGAGCTCGCCGCGGCCCCAGCACGAGACGTTGCCGCCGCTGATCGCGCAGCTCGCATCGTGATCGACAGGACCACCTCCAGTCTCGAGTGCAGTGACGTTGGAGAGACCACTGACCATGACCGGCGTCGCCGAGTTGTTCGTCATGCCGTTGCCGAGCTCGCCGCTGTTGCCTTCGCCCCAGCACCACACGGTGCCGCCGACGAGGCCGCACGCGTGCCAGCCCGCGATGCGCGGCAGCGACGTGATGCCGCCGATCACGCCAACGGGATCGACCGATGTCGTCGGTGACATGCTGCCAGTGCCGAGCGCGCCGCTGTCGTTGTGGCCCCAGCATTGTGGCGGTTGACCGGGCGCAAATGCGCAGGCGTGATCGTCGCCGGCATCGATCTGCGTTGCGGGGTAGGCGGGGATGAAGTTGACGGACGTTGGCGTCGCAGGTGGAGCCACCGAGCCCGTGCCGCACTGGCCGGTATCGTTTTGTCCCCAGCACCGCGTCATGTCGGCGATCACGCACGAGAAGTTTTTTCCGGCGGCGACAGCGGTCGCGGGCGCACCGAGCGGGATCTGCGTTGGCGTGGGGCCGGTCGGCGTGCCCCAGCAATAGAGATTCGCGTCGACGATCGCGCAGCCACTGACGTCACCTTCGGAGAGAGCGTTGACGGAGCCTGCTGGCAGCAGCACGCGTGATGGGGTGATCGCGTCGTTGTTCGAACCGTCGCCGATCTGGCCGTTGTTGTTCGCGCCCCAGCAATAGGCGGTGCCTTTGTAGAGCGCGCACGTCTGATCGCCGTAGGCGACGAGCGAGCTGAACCCGGAGCCGTTCGGTCCGTCGCCGGAGCCGGGCGCGTCGCCGCCGTTCGCGTTGAGCTCCGCGAAATCGATGCGGCCGCATGCGGCGAGCGCGCAACCACCGAGCACGAGACAACAACCAACACGCCACACGGTTGCGATTGTCTCAGAGAACGGCGCCCATCCACTCCGCAATCGATCGGTACTTGCCGTCGCCGACGACAACGTGGTCGATGATGGGTATACCGATCACATCACCGACCGAGCGCAGGCGCTCGGTCAGCGCGATGTCCTCGGGACTCGGCGTCGGATCGCCGGTGGGATGATTGTGGACGAGCACGGCGCCCGCGGCGGCCATGCGCACGAGCGGCCGAAACACTTCGCGTGGATGCACCTCGACGGCATGCACGCTCCCACGCGCGACCTCGACGACATCGAGCAGGCCATTGCGGATGTCGATCCCCATCACGATGAAGACTTCTTGGGCGAGACCGGCGAGGCGTGGACCGACGATGCCGAACACGTCGGCGGGATGACCGAGGATCGTGCGGTGTTGCTCGCTCTCGAGCGCGCGGCGGCCGAGCTCGAATGCGGCCGCAATGCGCGTGGCGCGAGCCGTGCCGACGCCGTTGACGAGTGCGAGCTCGCGCGGTGATGCGCGTGACAGTGCGGCGACGCTGCCGGTTGCTTTGACGAGCTCGCTTGCAACTGCGAGCGCCGGTCGATCGCGCACACCGGTGCCGAGCACGATCGAGAGGAGCTCTTCGTCGCCGATCATCGTGGTGCCGCGACTCCACAGTCGTTCACGCGGGCGGTCTACGAGAGTCATGGCGTAACGCGTAGGCAAGCTGCGCGCCACGTGGCGAGCGCGAGGAGTCGCATGGTTGCGAATCGCGGTGGCCGGTGACCGGTCGCTGGCCACCGAGATTCGGACACGACTGGCCGGACAGCGCCGAGCAGGCGGCGGCGGCAGCGGCGGCATCATGACGACCGCGTGTTAGGCTCTGCGGATGTTCGTGTGCGCGGAGTGCGGTGCGTCGCAGCCGGGGCCTGGACCGTGCCGCGCCGACGGCACGCCGATGATGCCGATCGGCGACGACCTGCTGCTCGGCACGACGATCGGCGCGTATCGCGTTGCGCGCTTGCTCGGCGTTGGCGGCATGGGCCGCGTGTACAAGGGCGTGCACCCGACGATCGGCAGCCGCGTCGCGATCAAGGTGCTGTCGCGCGAGTGCAGCGACCGGCGCGACCTCGTCGCTCGGTTCTTCTCCGAGGCGAAAGCGGTGAACGTGATCTCTCACGAGAGCATCGTCAACGTGCTCGACCTCGCGACGCTGCCCGATGGCAGGCCGTACATCGTCATGGAGTATCTCGACGGGTCGCCGCTTGCCGGGATCATCGAGCACGCGCAGCGCAGCGGTATGCCGGTTCCGCTCGGCGGCCTCGCGCGACTCGTCGCCGAAGTGCTCGACGCACTCGGCGCTGCGCACGCGAAGGGCATCGTTCACCGCGACCTCAAGCCCGACAACATCTACGTCACGCCTGCGGGTCGCGCGAAGGTGCTCGACTTCGGCATCGCGAAGCTAATGCAGCCCGTGGGCGAAGCGGCGAGCGGCAGCGCCACGCATACCGGCTCGTTGCTCGGCACGCCACATTACATGTCACCGGAGCAGGCAGCGGGCCGGCCGGTCGACGCACGCGCCGACCTGTACGCGATCGGCGTGATCTTGTTCGAGTGCTCGACGCTGCAGAAGCCGTTCATCGCGGACTCGTTGTTCGACCTCTTGCGCAAGCACGTCGAGGCACCGCCGCCGTCGCCGCGCGCGTTGCGTCGCGACATGCCCGAAGCGCTCGAGCACATCATCTATACGGCGCTCGCGAAGCTGCCCGACCAGCGGTTCGCATCGGCGCACGCGATGAGCATCGCGCTGCAGCACGCGACGATGAATCTGCCGAGCGAGCAGTGGACGCCGATTCAACCCGCGAGCTCGAGTCGCAGCGCACCGTCGGGCGGCTGGAATCCGACGCCACCGGCGAGCTGGGCGGGCGGCAATCGACCGAGCGTCGCGGTCGCGCCGACACAGACGGCAGGACAGGTCACACGAGGAGAGCGGGGCGGTTCGAAGAAGGGGTTGTGGCTCGCGCTTGGCGCGTTGGTCCTCGTCGGCGGCGGCATCACTGCGGCAGTGATCGCGGGCGGCGGCAAAGGTGACAAGCAGGTCGTCGCGCAAGGCTCGGGTAGTGAGGCGGCCGCATCGGGCAGTGATGCGTGGGCGACACCAGGAAGCGCCGCGCGCGATGGGGTGACGCCACCGGTGACGCCTCCGGTCGAGCACGAGGCGCCGGATCCCGACGACGACGCAGACGACGGCGAGCTCGATGCAGCGTCGACCGAAGCGATGGACCAAGCATTCGCCGAGGCATTCAACAACCTCGATCCGGCTGCGCGCGCGATGTTCCCGCCCGAGGTGAACGCCGCGCTCAAGAAATACGGCAAGTGGTCGAAGATTCCGAAGGCGGAGCGCATGAAGCTGCTCGCGAAGATCGCGGGCATGACGCAAAACCTCACGAAGTCTAGCCGCGACATCAATCGCGCGCTTGCGGGCGATCCCGGCAGCACGGCTCCGACACCACCGACGACGCCACCGACGACGCCGAAGACGAGCGGAGGGCCTGTCGCCGGTCTCGACGCGAACGGCTGGGTCGTGTCGCGCCGGTTCAATCCGTCCGGCTACAACAAGAAGAACCTGTCGGTCGAGAAGTATCTGCCGACGGCGATCGCCGAAGCGAAGAAGCTCGTGCCCGACGCGGTGCTGTTCCGCATCGACGCCGACGGTGTCTATCCCGACGGTCACGCCGACATCACGCTGGCCGAGCACGGCTCGCTCGACTTCCGCTTCATCTCGCAAAAGCGCGCGAAGGGCGATCCGAAGCTGCCGCTCGGCGCGAAGCAGGAATACAAGTGCATGTTCCGCATCATGTTCGACGACGAGGGCGGCTGGTCCGCGCCGATCGACGGCTGGGAGTGCAAGGAGACCTTGATCGGATCGCCGAAGTGCACGACCGCGCAGGTGTGGAAGAAGGCGATCGCGAAAGGCGCGCCGGCAAACGCGATCGCCGAGCTCGGTTACCGCGCGTGGGACGGCAAGGCGCGCTGGTACTTCGACATCGGCGGCACGAAGTTCAGCGAAGTGTTCGACGACGACTGCCGCTAAGGGAGCACGCCGAACTGGCCGCGCAGCGTGAAGTGCTGCGGTGCGACCGATAGCGACGGGCTCTTGATGCCGAGCTGCCCGCCGACCGGCAGACCGTATTGACCGAGCGACGCCGGAATCGTGAACGACGGGATCGGGATCGCGGGCAGCGCGTTATTGAGTGACTGGTTGACCAGCTGCTGCAGCAGCGTGTTAAGCGCGGTCTGCAGGCTCTGCTGCTCGGACGCGTCGAGGTTCACGTCGTCTGTGCCGACGTGCGTCTGATCGATCACGATGTTACCAAACACGAGGTCATTTCCGACGAGCGTCACCGATGCGTGTGCATCGGCGCCCGCGCGAACCGCCAGGTTCACGGGCAGGAACGGATGCTGGATCACGAGGTCGATCGCGCCGAGCTGTAGCTGCACGGTGCCGTTGCCGAGGATCGTCGCGACCGGTGGCAGCCGCGTTACGATGGAGATCGTCGTGCCTGCGGGCAGTCCGGCGCCGAGCTGGGCGCCGGTGAGCGTCGCTGCGAGGTAGTTCGCGCGCCACAGTGCGTGCAGCGCGTGCTCGATGATGCCGATATGCGCGCCGACACCTGTATTGCTCGGCGCCGATACGGTCGGATCGAGCAGGATCGTGCCGGTGGGTAGCGGGACCCCGAGCGACGGATAGGCGTTCGCTGCCGGTGCCGTGAACTTGGTGCTGATGCCGAACAGTGCGCGCGACGTCGTCGTGCTCAGCGACGAGAACCCCACGCCAAAGCTGAGCGGTACGTTGCCGCTGCCGTCGAGGCGCGGAACGTTGAACGAGGTGCCGAGCGTGCTGATGTCGAGGTTGGCGACGAGACCATCGAGGACGGCGTTGAAGTTGTTCGTGACGAAGTTCGTGATCAGGTTCGTCAGCGTGGTTCGCAGCGAGCCCTGCGCCAGCGGTACGACGATGTTGTTGATGATCCATCCGTCGACGCCACCGAATGCCGTCGAGATCGAGCCGACGGCCGACGAGACCGAACCCGGTCGCACCGAGATGTGGGGCTTACCGCCCGAGATCGACAGGTCGAGCGTCAGCGTGACATCGATGTAGCTGACCGTGACCCAGCCCGAGGTGTCGTATCCGATCCCGCTGACAGCGCCACGTACGCGCAGATTGACGCCGATGTTCGGAATGTGCGCGTGCGCGATGATGCCGTTCGTCGTCAGCGTGAGGTCGACGGTCTGCGGACCAGGCAAGCTGAGCCCTTGATAGTCGATGCGGCTCGAGTACAAGCAGGCACAGCCGATCAGCGGGATGCAGACCTGTGAGTCGCAGCTCTGCGGCTTGAGCGGATTGGATGCCTTGAGCGAGCTGTCGATCGTGGTCGCGAGGCCCGAGCTGTTGAGAACGACGTAGAGCACGTCCGCGAGCGAGTTGATCGCGCCGCCGCGGTTGCCGTCATCGACGGCGGCTTGCGTGAGCTTGAGCGAGATCTCGTCGTTGATCAGGTTTGTTGGACTTCCGTAGGTGTTCGAGACGAGATAGGTGCACAGCTTCGTCGTCGGCTCGCCGAACGCATCGAGCGCGGTGACGTCGACGAAGTTGAGGCCGAACCGCGTCACGATCGGCGCCGAGAACGCGCCATTCGCGCCGACCGCAACCGAGTTGCCGTTGACGCTGATCGACGAGACACCGTTCACGTCATTCGCCTGGCCGGTGACCGTCATCGTGCTACCTGGCGTGAGGTTCACCATCGTCGCGTCGCCCGCGCACGTGACAGCGGGGCCACGGCTGTTGACGACGACATCCGTCGTCGCGCTGAGCGGGACGTTGTTGTCGGTCGGCGGAGTGACCGCGACGGTGATGCGATAGAGGCCCTCGCCGTTGTAGCGGAACGTGTTCGCGTTCACGATCATCGTCGGGCCGACACCCGTGACCGGTGCGCTCGTGTTCGTGACGGGCGGAGGAGCGATGTCGTTGCCGTAGCGGTCAGAGACGACCGCATCGACCTGCACGGTCTGGCCGACGGCGTAGACCGGGAGGTCGGGAAACTTCGAGATCGCGAGATTCGCGGGCAGGTTCGGGACGACGTCGAACGCCGCGTTGTTGCTCGTCGTGCCGGGCAGATAGCAGCGGCCGGTGTAATGACCGGCGCGCGTCATCAGCGCTTGCAGATCGGTGATCGTATTCGCCGAGTCATCGGGCGTCAGCTGCAGCGTCGGCATCGTGCCGGTGACGACGTTGCCGTAGGCGTCGTAGACCACGCAGGTCGTCGTGATCGAGTTACCGGCGACGACCGGGTCGGGAACGATCGTGGTGACGAGGTTCGCCGCCGCGCCCGCGACGATCTCGACCGTGGCGGGCGTCGTGTCGACGATGCCGCGACCGGGCAGCACGCATGCGATGTCGACGCTGCCGGCGGTCTTCGCGATGATCTCCGCGCCCATTCGAATCACCGACGTCTCTGCCGTCACGGCGATCTCGCCGGTGACCATCGACTCGATGTCGTTCTCGGTCAGCGTGCACGAGACGTTGATCGGATCGCCGGCGGCGACTTGCGCCGGCGCGTGCGTCTCGAGCTTCACCTGCACGATGGTGTCCTCGTCGGGCTCTGGTTTCAGGTTGTCACCGCAGGCCACCAACAGAATCGCGAATACGACAAGACGACGCCCCATCGCGGTCCAGCTTATCAGCGGGTGTCGTACGCCCGCGTACTAAAATCAGCGCTCGCCTAACGATCGGCGCAGGTTCGTCCAGGCGTTCGCAAGCTGCCATTCCGATTGGACCAGGTTGCCCTGGGCGGTCGTGACGGCCGTCTCGGCATCCGACAGCTCGATCTGGCTGCCAAGCCCCTGCGCATAGCGCGCGTTGGCAAGCTTGAGCTGCGCGTTTGCGGCGTCGACGGCTTCCTTCGATGACTCGACACCTGCGCGGTTCGCTTCGATCTGGCTGCGCGTGGCATCGAGTTGTGAAGTCAAATCGATGAGGAGCGCGTCCCGCTGCGCGATCGCAGACTGCTTGTTCGCGCGGGCGATCCGCACATCTGCCTTCGTGCGACCGCCATCATAGATCGGCCATGACAACGTCAGGCCGGCCGTCCAGCCGGGATGCTCCCAGTTGCCGCCGAACTGCGGCGACCAGTCGGCGCGCGCAGCAGCCGACAGCACCGGGCGCAACTGTGCGGAGGCGGCGTCGATCGAGGCATCGGACGCAGCGACCTCCTTGTCCGCCTGCACGAGCTCGGGGCGCTGCCTGCGCGCCGTCTCGACGAGCGAGGTGAGCGGCGGCGCGTCGCCGGGCGGCACCGGCCAGCTGTTCGCGACGACGAACGACTGGTTCGGATCGACCGCGCCGATCGCCGCACGCAGCGTCGCGAGTGCGATCGCCTGATTCGAATAGGCGAGCGCTAGCGCGGCACGCGCGTTCGCGGCGCGCGCTTGGGCCGTCGCGACTTCGATCGGATCCTTCGCTTGCGCGGCGACGAAGCGTTTCGCTTGATCGACGTGTGCCTCTTCGCTCTTCACGGTGGCCTCGGCCACGGTGACCAAGCGCGCACGTGCGACGGCCTCGAGATAGCTGAGCTCGACGTTGCGGACCACGTCGAGCATCGTCGTGTCGAGGCCGGCGGTCACAGCTTCCGCGTTCAGCTTCGCTGCATGCAGCTGCGCCGCGGTCTGCCCGAAGTCGTAGATGCGCCACGAGGCTGCACCGCCAACCGATGCACCGGTCGTGGGATCGAGGAAATCTCTCGCGAGGGCGCCGCTGCCACCGCCACCACTTGCGGTGAGGTTGCCAGTCACCGTGAGCGTCGGGCGGCGGGTGGCCTGCACTTGATCGACGCGGCCACGAGCGACCTCGATCGACGCGCGGCTCTGCCGCAACGACGGGTCTTGCCTCATCGCGAGTGCCACCGCTTCGGCCATCGTCAGCGTCTGCGCGTTGGGCGGCGGCGGCGTCGGCGCGGGCGGCTGCACGAACTGCGGTTTCGGCTGCGGCTGCGCGGGCTGCGGCTGCGGGGGCTGCGGTTGCGTGGGCTGCGGCTGCGCGAATACTGGCGCCGAGACGAAGAGGGCGCCGAGGGTTACTACCAACTTCATGTTTCGTACCTCAATGCCTGGATCGGGTCGAGCTGCGATGCCCGCATCGCGGGATAGAACCCGAACACCACACCGACGCCACCAGCGACTGCGAATGCGATCGCAGCGGTGCTCGCCGGGAACGTGAAATTCCATCCGTAGTAGCCGGCCATGAACTTCGCGAGTCCAGCACCGAAGCCAAGGCCGAGGATGCCGCCGACGATCGCGAGCACGAGCGCCTCGACGATGAACTGGGTCATCACGTCGATCGGCTTCGCGCCGACGGCCATGCGGATGCCGATCTCACGCGTTCGTTCGATCACGCTGACGAGCATGATGTTCATGACGCCAATGCCGCCGACGACGAGCGACATCATCGCGACGATCGCGAGCAGCGTCGTGACCTTGTCGGTCGATGCTTTGCGGTTGAGTGCGAGCTCCGCGAGGTTACGGATGCGGAAGTCGTCATCGTCGGTGGCGTTCAGTTTGTGGTTTTGACGCAGCAGCGCTGCGATCTGTTGCTCGCCACGTGAGATGTCATCCTCGGTCTTGACCGACACGTAGATCTGACCGCGCGTGATGTACTTGCCGACGCCACTGTCGAGCTTCGATCGGTAGGCCTTGAGCGGAATGATCACGACATCGTCCTGATCCTGACCCATCGCCGATTGGCCCTTCGACGCGAGCACGCCGACGACCTCGAACGGCTGGCCGCTGATCGTGATCGCCTGACCGATCGGATTCGTGCCCGCAAACAGCTGCGTCACTATGGTCGTGCCGATGACCGCAACCTTCGGGCCGGCCGCGGCCGCGTCGTCGTCGAACAGCGTGCCTTCTTTCGCGTCCCAGTTCTTGATCTTGAAGTACTCCGGCGTCGTGCCGGTGACCGACGTGTTCCAGTTCTGGCCCTCGGCGGCGATCTGCACCTTCGTCGTGAGCACGGGCGCGACGTAGCGCGCCGTCGGGACCTCCCCGTTCTGGAGCGCCTCGAGATCGGCCCACGTCAGCGCCATCTGTGTGCCGGCACCGCCACGTGCGCCGCCGCTCTGGCTCGAGCCGTTGGTGACGATCAGGAGGTTCGTGCCCATCGAGCTGAACACGTCGGCGACGGCCTGGCGCGCACCTTGGCCCGCCGAGATCATCGCGATCACCGTGCCGATGCCGAAGATGATGCCGAGCATCGTCAGCACCGAGCGCACCTTGTTGCGCCACAGTGCGCGGAACGCGAGCTTGAGCGTTGTGAAGATGCTCACGCGGCCGAACCTTCCTGGGGCCGCGCACCGGTCGCAGCCCCGCCATCTCCGGCGCGAACGGGTTCCTGCGTCTTGTCGTCGACGATGAGGCCGTCGCGCAGCGTGATCACGCGGCGCGCGTGCGCGGCAATGTCGGACTCGTGCGTGACGAGGATGACCGTGATGCCCTGATCACCGAGGCCCTGCAAGATGGCCATGACCTCGTGCGATGTCTTGGTGTCGAGGTTGCCGGTCGGCTCGTCGGCCATGATGATCGGCGCGTTGCACACGAGCGCGCGTGCGATCGCGACGCGCTGCTGCTGGCCACCGGACAGCTGGTTCGGGTGGTGATGCTCGCGGTTGTGCAAGCCGACGCGCTCGAGCGCTTCCATCGCGCGCTTGTGGCGCTGGCGGCCCGGCACGCCCTGATACATCAGCGGCATCTCGACGTTCTCGAGCGCGGTCGTGCGCGACAGCAGATTGAAGCTCTGGAACACGAAGCCGATCATCCGGCCGCGCACGTCGGCAAGCTGGGCGCGCGACAGTCGCGACACGTCCTTGCCGTTCAAGAAGTACTGGCCCTTCGTGGGCTGATCGAGGCAGCCCATGATGTTCATCATCGTCGACTTGCCCGAGCCGGACGTACCCATGATCGCGAGCGACGCGCCCTTCTCGATCTGCAGATCGACGCCACGCAGGGCGCGCACCTCGTTGTCGCCCATGATGTATGTGCGCTCGATGCCGCGCATGTCGACCAACATCAGAACGCTCCCATCCGCCCGCGCGACTGGGTGGGCAGGCCCTGGATCTCGGTGATCAATTGATCGCCGGGCTGCAAGTCGCCCTCGAGCATCTGCGTCGACGAGCCGTCGGTGAGGCCGGTCTTGACGTACGTCATCTTCGGCTTGCCGTCGACGAGCTTCCACACCGGCTTGCGATCGCCTTGCCCGCGCATCCCGCCACCGGATGCACCGGTGACCGCATCGGCGGCGCGTGGCCGATCACTGCCGCCGCTGCCATCGGTCGCGCTGCCCCCGCCGGAGCCACGCTCACCGCGTCCACGCCGACCTCCGCCGCTGCCGCCGCTGCCGCCGCTGCCGTTACGGCCGCGACCGCCGCCGAACTTGTCGAAGATCGCCATCATCTGATCGCGCGACGGTTTGAAGCGCAACGCGGCGTTCGGGATCTTGATCGCGTCGGTGACCTGCGAGAGCACGAACGTGACGTTCGCAGTCATACCGGGACGCAGGTTGAGCTCCTTGTTGTCGACATCGATCACCGCGTCGTAGGTGACAACGCCCTGGTTCGTCGTCGGCGCGTTGCGCACCTGACGCACGGTACCTTCGAATGTCTTGCCGGGGAACGCATCGACCGTGAACGTCGCCTTCATGCTTTCCTTGAGCGCACCGACGTCGCCCTCGGCAACCGCGGTGTCGATCTGCATGCGCGCGAGGTCCTCGGCGATCGTGAACAGAGTCGGCGCTTGCAGCGACGAGGCAACGGTCTGGCCAAGCTCGACCGCGCGTGACAGCACGACGCCGTCGACCGGCGAGTAGATCGTCGCGTAGCCGAGATTCGTGCGCGCCTGCTTCAGCGCAGCTGCGGCGCGGCTGACGTCAGCTTGCGAGGCCGAGACCGACACGTTTGCAGTGTCGTAATCGGTTTGGAATTGATCGACGGTAGCGCCAGCGACGAGCTGCTGCTCTTGCAGCGACTTCTGACGATCGAGCTGTCGCTTCGCGTTGGCGGCCGTGACCTTCGCCTTGTTGAGGTTCGCGACCGCGAGGTTGTAGGCGGCTTGCGATTGTTCGATCTGCGCCTTGAGCACGCTGTCGTCGAGCTTTGCGATGATCTGGCCCTTCTTCACCTTCTCGTTGAAGTCCGCGTGCAGCTCGACGACGCGGCCGGACACCTGGGCACCGACCTGCACGGTGCCGACGGCGGACAGCGTGCCGCTCGCGGTGACCTGCGCGGCGATGTTGCCCTTGCCGACGTTCACCGTGCTGAACGTGATCTCGGGGGCGCTCTTGGCCCACGGCTTCTTGATGATCAGAAACGCAACGCCGCCGGCGACGACTGCGAGCAGAATGATGCGCGGTATCCAACGCTTTAACTTCACGATGCACTCTCCAACAACGGAATCTGCAGGCGCGCAGTCGTGCCACGGCCTGGAGCTGAATCGAGCGAGACGTCGCCGCCATGCGCGCGTGCGATGCGGCGAGCGAGCGCGAGCCCGAGGCCGACGCCGCCCGTACGACGAGCGCGGCTACCATCGGCGCGCCAGAACGGCGTACCTGCTCGTGCAAGTTCTTCGGACGTCATACCCACACCTCGATCGACGATCGAGAACTCGATTTGTTTACCGTTCGGATGCACGGTGAGCTCCACGGCTGCGTCGGAATATTTCGCCGCGTTGTCGAGTAGATTATCGAGCGCACGCCGCAGCAGCACCGGATCGCATTCGATCGCTCGCTCGCTATCGTCGACGGTCTTCTCGAGCACGCGGCCGGGATGGCGCGACGAAAACCGTGCTGCGGCGCGATCAGCGAGCTCGCCGACGCTGATCGGCTCGCGCTTGACGTCGGTGTGTTCCCCATCCAGGCGCGCGGTGGTCAGAATGTCTTCGATCAGCTGATCGATCTCGTCGAGGTCGCGGCCGACGTCGGCCAGGACATCCTTCGCCGCGACCGGATCCTCGGCAGCGAGCTCGAGCGCGACGCGAATGCGTGCGAGCGGCGTGCGCAGCTCGTGCGAGACGTCGCCCATCAGCTGCCGCTGTGCCGAGATCATCGCGGACGTGCGATCCGCCATGTCGTCGAACGCGCGGCCGACGTCGCCGAGCTCGTCATCGCGACGGAGCTTCGCGCGCGCCGAGATGTCGCCACCGCCGAAGTTACGCGCAGCCGTCGCGAGCGTGCCGAGCGGCTTCACGAGTCGGCGCGAGAACCAGAACGTGGCCGCGCCGACGACGAGCAGCACGCCGGCGCCGAGCGGGAGCACGAACCCCCACGGGAAGCCGGGCGAGTTCGGTACGTAGACACCGATCATGGTCGCGTCGTCGCTGCGTACGACGATGCGGCGCCATGCGAGCGCCCACTTCTCGGTCTCGAGCGTCTTCAGCTCGCCCTTGGTCGCGACCGGTAGCGGTTCCGCCGTCGAGCGGAGGACAGTGCCACGCGTGTCGTAGAGCGTGAGCTTGCCCTTCAGGCGCTTGCCGATCCGGTCCATGCGCTCGGCGAGCCGCTGCGGATCGCGCGTCGACAACCGATCGACCATGTACTGGACGAGCGCGGCCTGGGGCTCGAGGTAGCGCGGACTGCCGACGAACCGCGGCAACACGAGCAACGCCACCATGATCGCGATCGACATCGCGGCGGTCAGTGCGTAAAGGCTGAGCGCGAGCCGTCGCCTACTCATGGCCTCCGCCAGCGAGTAGATAGCCGACGCCACGCACCGTCTTGAGGATCTTCGGGCTGCGGCTGTCGTCGCCGAGCTTTGCCCGTAGCCGCGAGACGTGGACGTCGATCGAGCGGTCGAAGCTCAGATCCGCGGAGCCCTTCGCGAGGTCGAGCAGCTGTTCGCGCGACAGCACCTTGCCGGGCCGCTGCGCGAGCGCACGCAGGATCGCGAACTCGTACGCGGTGACCTCGATCGGATTGCCGTCGAGCGTGACCGTCATCTTCGCCGGGTCGAGCGACAGGCCACCGACTGTGATCAGCTCCTGCTGCGGGCCGGCTTGACCGCGCACGCGGCGCACGTTCGCCTTGATGCGCGCGAGCAATTCGCGCGGCGAGAACGGTTTGGTCACGTAGTCGTCGGCGCCGACCTCGAGGCCGAGCACGCGATCGGATTCTTCGCCGCGCGCCGTCACCATGATGATCGGTACGTCACTGCGCGAGCGCAGCTGCCGGCAGACCTCGATGCCATCGCGACCGGGCAACATGAGATCGAGCACGATGCAGTCGTATTGCCGGCGCAACGCTTCGTTCTGGCCTTCGACGCCATCCGCCGCGAGCGTCACTACGACACCGTGTCCTTCGAGATAGCGCGACGTCAGCTGCGCGAGGCGCGAGTCGTCCTCGACAAGCAGAACCTTGATCGTGGCAGGCGCTTCGGACACACCGAGAAGATACCCATCCCGGCGCCTACCAGAAGGTCCCTACACACTTCGTAACGGCAATAATTTCGCCAAAGTGCGCTCTAGCGCGTCGATTCGAAAGGGCTTGGGTAAATAAGCATCCGCGAAAACCGGGCCGCGGCCGTCTCGGTCATATCCGGAGCAGAGGACCACGGGCAGGTCGGGTTTACGTTCGCGCAGCGCCGCGACCACGTCTGCGCCGCTCATCGCGGGCATTGTCAGGTCGACGAGCACGACATCGACCGCCTGGCGCGCGACGACGTCCAGGCCCGCGGGACCATCGGCCGCCGTGATCGCGTCGTATCCGAGATCCTCGACCATCCGCGCGACGACATCGCGGACCAGCGCTTCGTCGTCGATCACCAGCACCGTGCGTCCGTGCGCCGAGCCATTCGTCGACGCGCGTGTCGCAGTACCTGCATCCGCCGGCCACAGCACTTGAAACTTCGCACCGGTGCCAGGCGCCGAGATCACGCGGATGCCGCCGCCGTGCGCGCGCACGATGCCGAGCACCGCGGCCAGGCCGAGGCCATGGCCCCGATTCTTGGTCGTGAAGAACGGCTCGAAGACATGACGGCGCGTGTCGGCATCCATGCCGGGGCCGTCATCCTCGACCTCGATCACGACGTGCGTGCCCGCGGGCGCCGTGAGGACGTCGTGCGGATGCGGCTCGCCGCTGATCTCTTCGATCGCCGCGCGAACCGCGATCTCACCGCCGCGGCCCTGCAGAACGTCACGCGCGTTGTTGATGAGGTTGAGCATCACCTGGCGGAGCTGCGCGGGATCGCCGCG
This sequence comes from Kofleriaceae bacterium, assembly GCA_036274355.1. GTDB lineage: Bacteria > Myxococcota_A > Polyangia > Haliangiales > Haliangiaceae > JABFXX01. The sequence goes on from DASUFX010000083.1 coordinate 20,192, forward strand.
CACGGCGAGCTTGGTCGGGATCTCGACGGTGATGCGCACCTCGCTCGGAATGCTGGGCGAGATGATCCGCAACAGTTCCTCGACGACGAGCGCCGGCTCGACGCGGATCGTCCCTGCGCCGCCACGTCCGGCATACGCGAGCAACTGCTCGGTGAGCTCGGCGGCACGCAGCCCGGCAGTGCGGATGTTCTCGAGCGTGCTGCGTGCGTTCTTGCCTTCGGCTTGCTCGCGCATCGCGATGTCGGCATTGCCGAGCACGGCGACGAGCAGGTTGTTGAAGTCGTGCGCGAGGCCACCGGCGAGCACGCCGAGACTCTCGGCGCGTTGCGCGTCGACCATGCGCCGCTCGAGCGCGCGCCAGACCGTAACGTCGAGGCACGTACCGATCGCGCCGATGATCTCGCCGGTGGCGTTGCGATACGGCGCGATCACCGTCGCGAGCACCTTCGCGCGATACTCTGCTTCGTACGTGACGGTCTCGCCGTTGCACGCGCGCGTGTGCGTCGCGACCGTGTCGTTCGTCGATGGGTCATCGGCGATCGCGTCCTGGAGGCGCCGACCGACGTAGCGATTCTGGTCATAGCCGAGCACCTCCATGATCGCGCCGCCGGTGCGCAGCAAACGCAGGTCCCTATCGACGATCCAGTAGATCGCGGGCATCTGCCGCAACACGAGGTCGAGAATCGACGCGGTCGTTTCGCGTTGCTCGCGCGCCTGGCGAAGCTCCGCCTCCAACGCCGCGATCCGTCCCTCTAGCTCCGTCTCTCTCGACACTGGCACGCACTATAACAGCAGCGCGTCCTCGATCTCCTCGAATGCGCCAGCCCGCCAGCGGGCGAGTGGGCTTCGCCCCTTCAATAGATTTTCGGTCTCGGCCAGCACGGCGCCCAGATCGACGAGCCAGCAGTACGGATCGTAGGGCGACCGCATGCCCACTTCCTCGGGAAGCTCGACGGGCGGCATCCACGCCGCCATTTTGTGGGTCGCGTTCGCGAGCAGGCCGCGCAGCGCAACATTTGCGAGGCGGCTGCCGAGCAAGCGGTCGAATGCAGATGGACGACCGCCGCGCACGACGTGGCCGAGCACCGTCACGCGGGTCTCGATCGTGCTCGGTTCCGCGTCGGGATGGCGCTCGCGCAACCTCGCGTCGACCTCCGTCTTGAGCTTGTCGACCTGCATCTGCACGCCTTCGGCCTTGATGACGATCACGCGACGCGCGCGCCGTTGCCGAGTGCGAATCGCGACGACTGTCTCGACAATCTGGTCGACGATTTC
>DASUFX010000084.1:0-9708 GCA_036274355.1 Kofleriaceae bacterium
ATCCCGCGTTTACTTCGCGACAAATAGCAAAGGCCTCGCTACCGACGTCGCGGCATTGCTGCTCCGGCTGGATGTCGTCGCCCGCACCCATGAGGTAGCGCAGGGAACGTATCGCTCGCAGTTTCCAGTCGACATCCGTGGCAGCGAACAGCAGCGTCGCTTCCTAGAGCTCGTGGGAGCCCATGGGCCGCGCGTCCCACAAGCCGAAACGTTGCGCGAGTACCTCCACGATCGCGTTGCCAACACGAACGTCGACACACTTCCTGAGAGTCTTGTGCATGAACGCGTCGAGCTCCTGATGAAGGAGCGAGGCATGACTCGCCATGACGTCGCCAAGGCACAAGGCGTCGCGTCCGGAAGCGGAATGTTCTCGTACGCGCCTTCGCGTAGGACAGTCTCGCGCTACGCCGAACTATTCGACGATGCTGAGTTGAGCGCGATGGCAACGAGCGATCTGTTTTGGGATCAGATCGTAGCGATCGAGCCGGCAGGGGAAGCAGAGGTCTACGACCTTACCGTTCCTGGACCTGCCTCCTGGATCGCAAATTCATCAATAATTTCACATAATTCGGGCGCGATCGAGCAGGATGCAGACGTCATCATGTTCATCTACCGCGACGTCGTCTACAACAAGGACTGCGAGAACCCGCACGTCGCCGAAGTCATCCTCGGCAAGAACCGCCACGGCGCGACGGGCACGGTCGAGACGCACTTCGAGGGCCGCTTCACGCGGTTCGAGAACCTCGCGCACCGCAGCGACGGCCCGCCGCGCGGCGACTGAGCTAGGCGCTCTTTCGAACGTAGTGCGAGCCTTCGGCGTCATCGCGCCCGTCGTCGTGGTGCACGCGCACGAAGACGCCAGTCACGATCGTATCGGCGGGTTCGGTTTCCTCCGAGTCCGAGGTCACCTGAGCGAACGTCTGCACATCCGTTTCCTCTGAGCGCGACGTCACCTGCGCGAACGTCTGCTGGTAGGCCTCGTGCTGCGTGCGCATCATGCGATCCCACCATGTGAAGTAGAGGCCGTAATTGCCGTGGAAGTCGCGGTGGTGGAGGTTGTGGTGCGTGGATGTCGAGTACCAGCGCGTCCACCGGCTCGTCGTGAACCCGCGCGGATAGAGCTCGATGCCGAGATGACCGATCACGTTCATCGTGATCATGTAGATGAGGAAGACAAACCCGGCGAGCTCGTGCATCGGCACGACGAGCAGGATCAGCGGGAACACGAGCGCGTTGATCAGTGCCTCGGGCGGCGCGAACGCGTATGCAGCCCACGGCGACGGGCTCGTCGACAGGTGATGGACGCGATGCACGCGCTTGAACAGCCACGGGTGATGAATCGCGCGATGCGTCCAGTAGAAGTACGTGTCGTGGATCAGGATCGCGAGCACGATACTCGCGAAGAACCACGGCCAGCCGTAGTCGTCGACGCGGAAGTACATGTGCAGCACGCCCGCGTGCACGAGCGCAAACGTTGCGACGCCGACGCCTGAGAAGATCACCGCCGTCGAGATCGAGTAGAGAATCTCGCGCCGGAATGCGTTGCGGCTCGGCCGCCGCTTCTGGATGCGGCGATGCGAGAGCGCGTCCCACTTCCAGAGCCAGAACACGGCAAACCCGAGCGATGCCGGGATCGCGTAGCGAAGCGCATCGACCGCGAAGAACAGAGGCCAGTGTTCCAGAGCATTCCCCATTGCAGTCGGCCTTCTTTCACACAGCGCGCCACATCGCCGCGTCGCGGAAACAAGTGGTTGGCGCGCAGCCGCAATGTCCCTGCGACTGTCGCAGCTACTGCCGCTGTCGCAGACGGGTGGCCGAAAGCGTAGGGTCTTGAACATGGGTCTACGAACGTTGGTCGTCGTCGGACTGGGCGCCGGGTTGGTCCTCGCCTGGTCGCCAGCGCGTGCAGATGCGCCACCGCCGATCGCGGACGCGATCAAGCAGGCCGCCGCTGCGCACAAGCCGCTCGTGCTCGAGTTCGGCGCGCAGTGGTGCGGGCCGTGCAAGGCGTTCGAGAAGCAGGTCCTGCCGAAATCCGACGTCGTCTCTGCGCTCACGGCCGTGGTGTTCGTTCGTTATGACGTCGACGAGAATGTCGGCGCAGAAGCCGCCGCGAAGTACGACGTCCATTCGTACCCGACGTTCATCGTGGTCGATCGCCAAGGTGTGGTGATCGCGCGCGAGAGCGGCTTTCTGAGTGCGAAGCCGTTCATCGCTCTGATCGAGAAAGCCAAGACCGAAGCCGTCGACGAGGCCGAGATGAGGGCCCGGGTCAAAGAGAAGCCTGACGACATCGCGATGCAGTTCGTGCTCGCGAGCTGGCTTGCATCGCACAAACGGCCTCTCGACGCGGCGCCGATCTACGAACGCATCTCGACGCACAAACTCGCGACCAAGCAGCAACGCGTAACTGCCACGGCGTCGCTCGTACGCATCCGCCGTGTCGATCAATGGAAGAAGCACCTGGTGGCGGAGAAGGCCGCGCTGATTCGCGCAGCACCCGAGCAAGCGGCGGATGACGACATCCTGCTCGCGGCGATGGGCTCGAGTATTCCGATCGACGAACGGCGTGCTCTGCTCAAGGCGATGATCGCGGCGGAAGTCGACACGGCACGGGTGAACAACCTTGCCTATGTCGGCCTCGCCGCCGGGCTCACCGACGAGGCCCTCGTGGCTGCGCAACGCGCCGTTAAAGAGGAGCGAATCGACCAGCATCTCGACACGCTGGCCGAGTGCTTTCACATCCGCGGCGATCGCAAGGCGGCACTTGCAACGATCGACGAAGCGATCGGTTGGGCGCGCTACAACGAGATCCTGCCGACGCTGCAGCGAAATCGTGCACGTTTCGAGTCCGGCGGCGGCGACTCCCCCGAGGTCCTACAGCTGCGCGCGCGGACGGAGGATTTGTGGTCACGGATGGAGCAGGTCGATCAGGTCGCCGAGCGCGTGGCGACGCCGGATGACCTCGAAGCACGTCGAAAAGTGCAGGCCGACATGACCAGCTTCTATCGGGCCCAGTCCGAGCTCTCGAAAAAGGTCGCGAAGAACTGCGCCCAGGATGCGAATGGCAACGAGGAGGCGATCGCACGCGTCGAGCTCGACTCGCAGGGCACCATCAAATCGATCGTGTTGCTGCTCGAACCGACCGCGACGCCGACGCTGCGTACATGCCTGACCCAGCAGCTGACCGGTCAGACGCTGGTCGCCGATCCAAAGCGAACGAAGACGCGGCTGACCATCGCTTTCAAGGGCCGCGAGTAACCACGGCGGTCGCGCACGGCACTGACCGGTATGCGCGCGGTCTGGCTCGTCACCCTCGCTGCCTGCGGTCACCCACCCGCCAAGGCGCCCGCGCCGCGCGTCGAGCTATCGACCACGCAGTGGACCGCGCTGCCGCGATCGCATCGAGCTTGCGCGACTCGCGCCCGTGCGCCTCGATTACGGGTTTGCCGATGCCACGGTCGGGATCGACAACTCGCCCTGGAATCCGTCGCTGCGCTTCGAGGCCCGCACTGGCGACGGCTACTGGCAGGCGAGCGTCGAGCACGGCCGTGGCGCCTGCATCGACTTCGACATCGACGACCCCGCCTACAACAACATGCCGTGGCGCGACAGCAGCTCCGCGGACCACGTGCTCGTCGATCGGATCATGCGCCTCGGCGGCGACGAGGCGTGGCTGCAGGCGAACGCGGTCTCGACGACGAGCGCGATCGCGTTTCGCCGCGAGCTGCAGTTCGCGCTCAGCGAGTGCCTGCTCGATGCGCGCGGCGTGGAGCTTGCCGATCCACCGGACGGGCTGTGCAATTTCGACGCGGAGGATCGCTGCCCCGATGAGCCGAGCGCGGACAGCGACGAGGGTTGCCCGGATCCTGCTCCGTCGCCCACGCAGTCTGCGACGCCCGCTCGCTAGAAATTCGCGGCCGTGTCGCGAAGATAGCGGCCAAGCCGCGTTAAGATGGCGCCGTGCCGAACCCTACGCCGGGGACCATCCTTGGTGCATATCGCGTCGAGGGACAGCTCGGCGCGGGCTCGATGGGCGAGGTCTTCAAGGGCGTGGACACGGGGCTCAATCGCAAGGTCGCGATCAAGATCCTCTCCGAGAAGCACCGCGATAGCCCCGAGCTGCGCCAGCGCTTCGTGCGCGAGGGACGCGCGGTCGCGGCGATCAGTCACCCGAACGTCGTGCAGGTGTTCGCGACCGGCACGTTCGACGACCGGCCGTACATCGCGATGGAGCTCCTCGACGGCACCGACCTCGGATCGATCGTCGAGAAGAACGGCCCGCTGAGCTCCGCGGAAGCGGCGCACGCGATCCTCGACGCCGCGCAGGGACTCGCCGCCGCATCGAAGGCTGGCCTGATCCACCGCGACGTCAAGCCGTCGAACCTGGTGCGACTGTCGAGCAACGAAGTGAAAGTGACCGACTTCGGCCTCGCAAAGCCCGTCGATCCGGGCAGCGAACCGGCGCTCACTGCGATGGGCGTTGTCGTCGGCACGCCCGATTACATCGCGCCCGAGCAGGCACGCGGCGAGACGATCGACGAGCGCGTCGATATCTACGCACTTGGCGGCACGATGTACTTCCTGCTCACTGGCATCCCGCCGTTTCGCACCGGCAAGCCCGCCGAGGACAAGTACCTCAAGGTCGTCGCGCGCCACCTGCGCAACCCCGCACCCGACGCGGCGACGACGAATCCGTCGGTCGATCGCGAGCTCGCGAACCTCACGAAGCGGATGATGGCGAAGAAGCCCGGCGAGCGGCCGTCGTACCAGGAGCTCATCGAAGGGCTCACGACGCTGCTCGCGCGCATCGATCCCGGCTCGGTGCCGCAGCTGATCGCGACATCGCGCGAGCGATCGCGACCGTTCAAGATTCCGCCCGACGCGGGGCCAGGCGCCTCGCTTCCCGAAGGCGGCGCGACGCTCAGCGACGGCGAGCTCGCGGCAGTCCCGCGTGCGGGGCTCCCGTCCTGGCTCGTCGTGTTCTCGCTGCTCTGTGTCGCGTTGTTCGTCGCCGGCCTCGTCGTCTACCTGCAGCGGGGCGGCGACGAGCCTGCCTCGCCCACGCCCGGCAGCGGCTCGACAGCAATCGCGGGTAGCGCCGCGGTCGTGACGCCGGATGCACCGCCGGCGCCGAAGGTCCCGCCCGCCGGCATGATTTTGGTGAAGCTGCCCGACGGCAACCAGCTCTACGTCGACGCCCAGCCAGTCAGCGCCGAGCGCTTCCGCAAACTCTTCGCCGACCACAAGCAGCCCGGTAAGCCCGACGACGCGGTCGTCGACATCACGTACGACGAGGCGCGATCGTTCGCGCAATCCAATGAGGGCCGCCTCCTGCGCGCGGCCGAATGGACCGCCGCCTCGACGACACCGGGCTTCATCTCGATCGACAAGATGTACGAATGGGTCGAATCGCCCAAAGAGGCCCGCCAGGTCGTCCAGCACGGGAAATCGCAGGGCCGGCCCGACAAGGCACAGAAGGACGTCACGTTCCGGGTAGCGCGCGACATCCGCTGAGATTCCCTGGGCTATAGTGCGCCGGCATGTCGGATGTAGACCGCCTCGTCGACCTGATCACCAAGCGGGTTCAGGAGCGCCTGAACGGCCAGCCGCAGGTGAAGCTCAACGTGCTGCCGCGCGATCGCGGCGAGTGCAATGACGACCAGGCGCCGGGCGAAGACTGCACCGAGTGCGGCTCGTGTGTGGTGCGCCGGCCGTGGTCGGTGCGCGCGATGGAAGGTGCCGGCGCGATGCGCGTCGGTGCGGCCGCAGGCGTCGGCGAGGTCCCCGCGGATCTCGGGAAACTGATCGACCACACGCTGCTCAAGCCCGAGGCGACGCGCGACGAGGTCGTGAAGCTCTGCGAAGAAGCGCGCAAGCATCGCTTCGCGAGCGTGTGTGTGAACACGACGTGGGTGCCGCTCTGCAAGTCTCTGCTCGCGGGCACGGACGTCATGGTGTGCGCGGTCGTCGGTTTTCCGCTCGGTGCGATGTCGCCGACGGCGAAGGCCTACGAGGCGCGCGAGGCCGTACGTCAGGGCGCGCGAGAGATCGACATGGTGATCAACATCGGCGCGCTCAAGTCGCGCGATTACGAGACCGTGTTCGAGGACATCTGCCGCGTCGTGAAGGCGTCGGGTCCCGCCGGCGTGAAAGTGATCCTCGAGACCAGCGCGCTCACGCAGGAAGAAAAGATCATCGCGATCTCGCTCTCGAAGCTCGGCGGCGCTGCGTTCGTCAAGACGTCGACTGGCTTCGGCAAAGGCGGCGCGACCGTCGAGGACGTCCAGCTGATGCGTCAGCTCGTCGGTACCGAGCTCGGCGTCAAAGCATCCGGCGGCGTGCGCACGGCCGAAGATGCGATCAAGATGGCGCAGGCGGGCGCGAACCGCATCGGCGCGAGCGCGTCGGTCGCGATCGTGACGGGCAAGACGGACGCGAAGGCGAAGGGCTACTAGTCCGCTGACAGTCCGATGCTGCCCGTTCAATTGATCCGCAAGAAGCGCGACGGCGGCGCGCTCGATGACGACGAGATTCGCGCGTTCATCGCCGGCGTCACCGACGGCACCATCCCGGACTACCAGCAAGCCGCGATGCTGATGGCCGTGTTCTTCGAAGGCCTCGACGCGCGCGAGCTCGCGACCTGGGCCGACGCGATGACCCGCTCGGGCGACGTGATCGACACGTCGCGCGTGAAGGCGCCGAAGATCGACAAGCACTCGACAGGCGGCGTCGGCGACAAGATCTCGATCCCACTCGCGCCGGCAGTTGCTGCGTGCGGCGTCGCGGTGCCAATGGTGTCGGGTCGCGGACTCGGTCACACCGGCGGCACACTCGACAAGCTCGAGTCGATTCCCGGCTTCCGCGTCGATCTCAGCGTCGATCGGTTCGTCGATCTCGTCGACGAGATCGGCGTGTGCTTGATCGGCCAGACCGAGCGCATCGCGCCTGCCGACAAACGGCTCTACGCGCTGCGCGACGTCACAGCAACGGTCGAGTCGCTGCCGCTGATCGCGTCGTCGATCATGAGCAAGAAGCTCGCGGAGGGCATCGACGGCCTGGTGCTCGACTGCAAGGTCGGCCGCGGCGCGTTCATGAAGACCGTCGAGAACGCGCGCGCGCTATGCGAGCTCATTCGCACGATCGGTCACGGCAACGGCAAGCGCGTGACCTGCGTCCTCACCGACATGGAAGCACCGATCGGGCGCACGATCGGCAACGCGCTCGAGATTCGCGAGTCGATCGAGGTGCTGCGTGGCGGCGGCCCGGTCGATACGCGCGAGCTGACCTACGTGCTCGGCGCCGAGATGCTGATGCTGGCCGGCGTCGCGAAAGATCCCGAGGACGGCCGCGCGCGCATCGAGAAGGTGCTCGGCGACGGCTCCGCACTCGAAGTGTTCCGCAAGGTGGTCGAAGCCCAGGGCGGCGACCCGCGCGTCTGCGACTCGCCCGGCAGCGTGCTGCCGAAACCGACCCAGCGCGCAGAGCTGTCGCTACCGCCTGGCCGCATCGCCGCGATCGACAGCGAGGCGCTCGGCATCGCCGCGCTCGTACTGGGCGCAGGCCGTCGCAAGAAGGAAGACTCGATCGATCCCGCCGCGGGCCTCGTCATCGACGCTTATTTAGGTGAGGTCATCGAGCCTGACGCACCGCCGCAAATCATGCTGCATCACAGCCTTTCGCCCGAAGATGGCAGGGTCGCCGAGGCGCGTGCGATGATTTTTTCTGCCTTCGTGATCGAGCCCGTTGACCACCCCGCCCCACCGGTCCGCGCCGAGGGCGCCAGCCAGGCTGGCCCCCTCGGATCGGTGACACGGAGCCGAATCCTCGAGGTGATCCGGTGAGCACCAAGCGCGTCATCGAGACGCTCTACGATCGCGTGAATACCGCGGCGACCTCGATCAAGGATCGCACCGGGTTCGCGCCGCAGGTCGGCTTGATCCTCGGCTCGGGCCTCGGCGCCTACGGCGACAAGCTCGCGAACGCGAAAAAGATTCCGTACGCGGATATCCCGTACTTCCCGCAGTCGCACGTCGTCGGCCACAAGGGCACGCTCGCGCTCGGTGAGCGCACCGGCGTCCGCTGCGTCGCGATGCAGGGCCGCGTGCACATGTACGAAGGCCACAGCGCGGCGACCGTCGCGTTCCCGGCACGTGTGCTCATCGCGCTCGGCGCGAAGGTCCTCATCATCACGAACGCGGCCGGTGGTCTCAATCCTAGCTGGTCGCCCGGCACGCTGATGCTGATCCGCGATCACATCGACATGCTGCGCGACCACGCGCTGCGCGGTCCCAACGACGAGCGACTCGGCCCGCGCTTCCCCGACATGACGAAGGCGTACGCGCCGGAGCTGCGCGCGATCGCGAAGGAAGCTGCCGCCGGCGCGAAGATCACGATGCAAGAAGGCGTGTACGTCGCGATGCCCGGCCCGACCTACGAAACGCCCGCCGAAGTGCAGATGTTGCAACGGATCGGCGCCGACGCGACCGGCATGTCGACCGTGCCCGAAGTCGTCGTCGCGCGACACATGGGCGCGCGCGTGATCGGCATCTCGTGCATCACGAATCAGGCAGCCGGTATCAGCGGCCAGGAGCTATCGCACGACGAGGTCACCGAGACAGCGAACCGCGTGCGCGCGACGTTCGAGACGCTGCTCGACGCGATTCTCGCCAAGCTCGTCGCTCGCGGAGAGCTCGGACGATGAGCGACAAAGAGCTCGAGGATCGCGCGCGTGCGGTGCAACCGCGGGCGCATGCGCCGTACTCGAAGTTCAAGGTCGGCGCAGCCGTGCGCGTCGACGGCAAGGTGTTCGAGGGCGTCAACGTCGAGAACGCGTCGTATCCGCTCGGCGTGTGCGCGGAACGCAACGCGATCGCAGCCGCCGTACTCGCCGGTGCGCATCACCTCGAGCGCGTTGCGGTGTACACCGACGCATCGCCGCCGTCGTCGCCGTGCGGTGGTTGCCGCCAGGTGTTGCGCGAATTCGCCGACGATCCGACGCGCGTCACCATCATCGCGATCAACGGCAAGGGCGAGCGCCGCGAGTGGACGCTCGATCAGCTCCTGCCCGACAGCTTCTCGGGGCGCGAGCTGCCATGAGCGAGGTCGTCTTCCGCGGCGGGACGATCCTGACGATCGATCCCGAGCACAGAGTGCTGGCCGGCGACGTCGCGACACTCGACGGCGCGATCGTGCACGTCGGCGGTTCGTACACGCCGCAGACGAGCGACTACACGATCCTCGACTGCGCAGGCTGCGTCGTGATGCCCGGCCTCGTGCAGGCACACGTCCACACCGTGCAGACGCTCGCGCGCGGCCGCGCCGATGATCTCGAGCTACTCGATTGGTTGCGCAACGTGATCTGGCCGTACGAGGCCGCCCTCGACGGCGAGGCCGCGAGTGCCGCGGGCGAGCTCGCATGCGCGGAGCTCCTCCTCGGCGGCACGACGGCGATCCTCGACATGGCGACGGTGCATCACACCGACGCGATTTTCTCGGCCGCCGAGCGTGCCGGCATTCGCGCGACGATCGGCAAGGCGATGATGGACGAGCCGGATCCGCAAATCCCACCGGGCTTGCGCGAGACGACGAAACACTCCCTCGACGAATCGGCGACGCTCATCAAGCGCTGGCACGGAGCCGCGAACGATCGCCTGCGCTACGCGTACGCGCCGCGGTTCGTGCTGTCATGTACCGACGAGCTGCTTC
>DASUFX010000085.1:0-6180 GCA_036274355.1 Kofleriaceae bacterium
CCCGCCGTGCGTGCAGCAACCGGTGCCGCCGATCATCGAGCCGGAGTTGCGCCGATGACGTCCGCTAGCTTCTGGAGTGAGCCGCGTGGGGTGCGGTCGTGGCTGATGACCCACGATCACAAGCGCATCGGCATTCTCTACCTCGGCTCGGTAATCCTGTTCCTGATGCTCGGCGGGGTGTTCGCGCTCGTGCTGCGGCTGTCGCTCGTCAAGCCCGACAATGCGCTCGTCGATGCCCACACGTACGACGAGCTGTTCACGCAGCACGGCATCGTCATGGTCTGGCTGTTCATGATCCCGTCGATCCCGTCGGCGCTCGGCAATTTCCTCGTGCCGTTGATGATCGGCGCGCGCGACGTCGCATTCCCGCGCATCAATCTGGCGAGCTACTGGATCTTCGTCGCCGGCGCGATCATCGTGCTGGCCGCGCTCGTTGCCGGCGGCGTCGACACCGGGTGGACGTTCTACGCGCCGTACAGCACGAGTACGCGCACTGCGGTGGTGCTAGCTGCGGTCGGCGTGTTCGTCACCGGCATCTCGTCGATCCTCACCGGTCTCAACTTCATCGCGACCGTTCACACGATGCGGGTCCAGGGCCTGCGTTGGCGCGACATGCCGCTGTTCGTGTGGACGATCTACGGCACGTCGATCATCCTCGTGCTCGCGACGCCCGTGCTCGGGCTCGCGCTGTTGCTCGTCGGCGCCGACCACGTCTGGCATCTCGGTCTCTTCGATCCGAGCACCGGCGGCGATCCGATCCTGTTCGAGCACATCTTCTGGTTCTACTCGCACCCCGCCGTCTACATCATGATCTTGCCTGCGATGGGCGTGGTCAGCGAGATCGTGTGCACGTTCTCCCACCGCAGACCGTCGTGGTACGGCGCAATTGTCGTCGCGACGATCGGCATCGCGATCGTCGGCTTCCTCACCTGGGGCCACCACATGTTCGTCGCCGGCATGTCGACATTCGACGTCGGCATGTTCGGCATCCTGTCGATGATGGTCGCGATCTTCTCGGCGATCAAAGTCTTCACGTGGACGGCGACGATGTACGGCGGCTCGATCACGATCGCGACGCCGATCCTCTACGTGTTCACGTTCATCTTCTTGTTCGTGTTCGGCGGCATGTCGGGCGTCGCTGTCGCTACGTCGTCACTCGACGTGCACTGGCACGACACGTACTTCATCGTCGCGCACTTCCACTTCATCATGGTCGGCGGGACGATGACGGGGTTCCTCGCGGCACTCCACTACTGGTTCCCGAAGATCACGGGCAAGCGGTACTCGGAACAGTGGGCGCGGCTCGGCTGCCTCACGGTCTCGTTCGGCTTCATCCTCACGTTCACGCCGCAGTTCCTGCTCGGCAACGCTGGCATGCCGCGCCGCTACGCGACGTACCCGGAGCAGTACCAACCGCTGCACGCGGTCTCGACGGCGGGTGCGTGTCTGCTTGCCGCCGGCATGGTGATCACGCTCGGCTATTTCGTCATCGCGATCATCAGGGGCAAGCCTGCGGGCGCGAACCCGTGGCGGTCGAAGAGCTTCGAGTGGCGCTCGCCGTCACCGCCGCCGCCGGAGAACTTCGACGAGCTGCCGCTCTGGAGCGACACCCCGTATTCGTACGAGGAGCCGTCGTGAACGTCACCAACGAGGAGCGCCGCTATCGGATCGCGGTGTGGATCGTGATCGCGAGCGAGGCGCTCCTGTTCTCCGGCCTGTTCACGCTCTACGCCAGCTACCGCCACGAGTACGCGTCCGCATTCGACGCCGGCGTGCGCGAGGGCGTCCACTGGATCGGCGGCATCAACACGCTGATCCTCCTGACGTCGAGCTTTGCGATCGCGTGGTCGATCCATCTGATCCGAAGCGATCGCGGGCGCGGCGCGATCTGGAGCCTTGCCGCGGTGCTCGGGCTCGGGCTCGCGTTCCTCGTGCTGAAGGGCATCGAGTGGACCAAGCACATCCACGACGGCATCGTGCCCGGCATTGCCTACGCAGGCCCCGATCACGGCCCCGGTACGTCGCTGTACTTCACGCTCTACTACGGCATGACCGGGCTGCACGCGCTGCATGTCATCGCCGGTCTTGGCCTCGTCACCTGGGTGTTCACGCGCGCGTATCGCCGCCGCTACGCCCCCGAGCGCCACCTCTCGCTCGAGCTCGTCGCGCTGTACTGGCACTTCGTCGATGCGATCTGGGTGTTTCTGTGGCCGATGTTCTACCTCATGCACGGATGACGCTATGCACGCACCTTTTACCGGCCGCGCTCTCGTCCTCACGTTCATCGCGTTGATCGCGCTTGCCGGGATCAGCTGGGTGGCGGCGACGCTTGGCACCGGCACCGGCGTCGCACTCTCGATCGCATCGCTGAAGGCGCTCGCCATCGCGCTCGTATTCATGGAGCTCGGGCGCGCGCACGCGGTCGATCGCCTCATCCCGGTCGTCGCGGTCGGGTTCGTGCTGCTGCTCTGCCTCGGCGCGGTCGCCGACGTCGCGTTCCGTTAGGAACTAACGGCGCCGCCGGCGCAGTAGCAGCAAGCCGACCAGACCCGCGAGCGAGAGCGAACCGACCTCGCCACCGTTCGCCGAGCAGCAACCGCCGCCCTCGTCGATGATCGTGCACTTGTCGGTGCATCGCATCGTGCCGTCGGAGCCTTCGTCACACTCCTCACCCATATCGACGATGCTGTCGCCGCACGTCGGCAGCCGGCAATCGGTGCGACACACGTCGGGCTTGTCCTGGTTCGCCGCACCGTTGTCGCACTGCTCGGTCGGTGTCCGCACGCCGTCGCCGCAGATCGAGTACGGGTTCGCGACGATGCAGACGTCATCGAGCTGCCAGCCGCCGAGCTCGAGGCCTTCGTCGCTCGTGAGGTCCCAGCTCACCTGGACGTTGTGACCACTGAAGTAGCCCGACAGCGGGACGTCCTGGAATCGCCACTCGCGATCGACATGATGGACCGCGCTCGAATCACCCTGCGCGCTGTCGAAGTTGTTCCACGCCTTCTTGCCGTTCGCGTTGATCGTTGCCTGATCGAAGTGGTTGTCTTCGACGGTGAGCCACCGGCGGTAGTGCAAACGCACGTCGCTATACTGGCCGATGTTAATCACCGGCGTCTTCGCCCACGTGTGCTGCTTCGGCATGTAGTTGCCGTTGAGCCCGAGCGCGAGGATTTTCTGGCCCGAGAACGCCGCATGCGGATCGTAGGCGCCGCTCGTCGGTACACCCCACTGCCAGAAGTGGTCCGGGTTGTTGTCGGTGCCCGCGGTCCAGCCATCGGCAAACGGATCCGTCGACTCGAAGTCGGTGCAGTACAGCTTCACCGTCGGCCCCGAGTACAGCTGGTACCAAGGGTCGGCTCGGTTGTCGGCAAGCTCCATCGTCGAGCCATCGACGAAATGAACGACCGCCTTGTAGTAGACGGAGTCCTGCGGTGCGAGCGGCAGCTGGGCAAAGAACGTGTTCGTACCGGCTGGTGTCGCGTCGACTTTGCCCGACGATGGCGTCAACTTGAACGAGGAATACTCGAGCTGCGCGCTCTCGACTTCGTCGCCGGTGCAGCGATCGGACAGGCCGGTGACTTCGATGTGGACGCCGATCGCGAGCGCGTTCTCTTCGAGGTGGCCCGGTGCGACCACGGTGCCCGTCGCCGTGCGCAGGCCATGGCGGCCGAACGCGGCGCGAATCGCGCACTCGTGCGGCGTGCCGTTATCGAGGTTGCCGTCATCGTCGTCTTCGGCGAGCGCCTCGATGAGGCTCGTCGGGATGTTGACCGCGCGGCGCAGCGTGCCGAGGTAGAGCTTGTTCGTGAGCGCGCTGCCCGGGCCCATGCCGAGGTCGGCGATCAGCTGCTTGCGCAGATCCCAGAAGATGCCGCCGTAGATCTGGCCCGTGTGGTGGGCCTCGCCGATGTCGAGCGGCCAACTCCATTCGTGATCTGGTGGATCGAGCTCGCGCAGCGGCGCGTCGAGATACTGAAACCCTCTCCCCATTCCCGAGTCCCCCGTCATGCTCGCGGCGAGGAAGTCCGACGCACCTTCGCTCATCGCGCTGTCGAAGTCGCCAACGCCCTGGAGAATCTCGGCCGTGTGCAGGCGGTGGCCGTACTCGTGGAACACGACGTCCTGGATGAGCGCGGTGTTCTGGCAGCTCGAGCTCGAGTGCAGGAAGTTGAGCGCTTTGCCGTCGAAGAACGCGTTGCATGCCTGGTCGATGTTGACGTTGACGGTCATCTGCTCGTCGAGCGTCGGCATCGCGGCGTCGATGTTGTTGCGCACGTACTCCTTCGCGAGTCCCGTCGCGATGTACGCGTTCACCTGCGCGTCGTCCTCTTCGACCGCGCTCGTGTCCCAGGTCAGCGTGTCGCCCGGTGACACCGCGAGCGAGCCAGTCACGGCTGCGTCCGCCATCCCATTTTCATCGGCGTCCCACTTGTTGACGACGGTCACGAGGTCGCCGGTCACCGAGGTCTGGACCGACGTCGGGCTATCGGGGGACCACATCACGCCGCCGGCCATCGTCGACGTCACGTCGGTGCCGTTGATCTTGAGATAAGCGCGCGGGGCCGGCGCACTCGCACGACCGCGGCCGGCGAGCTTGTAGCGATCGACGGTGTTGTAGAGCACCGTCGCGCTCGCATAGGCGTTGAGCTGGCGCACCGCGAGTGGCTCGCCGGTCGTGATGTCGACATACGCGAGATACCGGCCGTCGGCACCGCCGTCGATCGTCGTCGGCCGCGCGATGCGATAGCCGAGGATCGCGTCGTCGGTGATCAGCGGGACGATCACTTCGTCGCCGAGCGCATCGACCGGCGCATTCGGCAGTGCGAGCTGGCCGCGCAACCTGTCGATCGCACGTGCGCGCATCGTCGCCGGCGGCAACTTCGCCATCGGCTGCTTCACCATCGGCATCGAGGCCGCGACGTTCGGAAGCGCTTCGGAACCGATCACGAACAAGCGATCGTTCTTGAAGCGGAAGCTGATCTGGCCGCCGATCACGCGGCGTCCCGACACGCGCTGGAAGAACCCGATCGTGCGCATCGTGCCGTCGCTGACGTTCGACGCGAGCTCGAAGTCGGCGAGCGCAGCACCGGGCGCGAGCAGGCCGAGATGGTCCGCGAGCACCTGGCGCGCGAACCGCTCCGCGGCGTCCGCGTTGCGCACCGTGCCAGGCGCCCACATGCCGGCGCCCCAGATCCGGTTGGGCACGCCGGTCGCGACGTCCCACGACGCGTGCCACTTGCTGCCGCGTTGCGCGATGAACTGCGACCACGGCAGCGGTGGCGTTTGTTCGTTGTAGCGAAGTTGTGGCTGCAGCCGCAGCGGCTTCGTGATGTTGGCGGCCGGCAACGCGGTCAACGAGTCGGCGACGACCTGCGGGCCGGACTTCGGAACGTACGCGTGCGCAGTCGACGTCAGCGCAACAAGACAGCCGATCCACGCGGCGCGGCGAACCCGTACAGCCATGACTTGGGATTAGAGCGCATCTCGGCGGATTGGCGAAGCGGTCCGATTGACTGCCGCTGGCAAATTGTCGGAGCCCGAGACCTCAGCCGAGGCCTCAAACCGGCCCGTAGCTCGGCGACAGCTCACAGCTCGGGTGCTCGGCCAGCGAGACGGTGACCAAGTCCGCGAGCTTCCACGATTGCGGCGTGCCGAAGGTCCCGAAGCTCGCAACGTGATCGGGCACCCAACCGACGTCGGCGACGAACTGGGCGACATGACGCCCGGGGTCAGGGTTCGCAAACGGCACGGACGCCGCGAGGCTGACCGAGAAGAATCCGGTCGGCATGTGATCGAGCTCGTGGCCATAGATCCGCGCGTATTCGCGGATCTCGCGGCACGGGTGGCGGTGCTCGACCTGCGAGCCGAGAATCACCGCATCGTAATCCTGCGGTGGCGGCAATCTGCCGGCACGCGCATTCGCGACGTCGACCTCGTGCCCGCGCGCTCGAAGCCGCCCGGCGAGGTCTTCCGCGATCGCGCGAGCGCGACCGATGTAACAGGCGTACGCGACGAGGACCCGGCTCATGGTGCACCCACGCGGTGCATTCGGCGTACCGCCGGATCGACCATGTCGAACCGACAATTCGCGCAGCGGTTGCGGGTCAACCCGCGAGCACGGCAGCGAGTGCGTCTTCGCGAGCCGCGCGTACGGCGAGTCCGAGTGCGAGCTGGCCG
>DASUFX010000086.1:0-2783 GCA_036274355.1 Kofleriaceae bacterium
CACGCCGAGTACGCGGTGAGTCGCTTCGGCAGCTCGCCCGGCTCGAAGATGGAGTCGGCGTAGAGGTTCGTGACCTGCACCTCGGCCGTTGGCGACAAGAACAGATCGTTGTCGGCGACGTGATCGGGCCCGGTCGGAATATCGAGCTTGAACAGATCGGCCTCGAACTTCGGCAGCTGCCCAGTGCCGCGCAGCGACGCGCGCCGCACGATCGCCGGCGGCCACACTTCGTCGTAGCCGTGACTCGTGTGCAGATCGAGCATGTAGTTGATGAGCCCGCGCGTGAGCTTCGATGCAGCGCCGCGCAGCACGGTGAACCGCGCGCCCGCGATCTTCGCGCCCGCGTCGAAGTCGAGAATGCCGAGCTTCGGTCCGAGGTCCGCATGCGTCTGCGGCTTGAACGAGAACGTCGGCTTGTGTCCCCACGTGTGGAGCACGGTGTTGTCCGCGTCGCTCGTGCCGTTCGGCACGCTCTCATGCGGCGCGTTCGGGATCGCCAGGCGCAGATCATCGGCCTCGGTCTCGAGCTGCGTGAGCGTCGCTTCGCCTTCCTTGATGCGATTGCTGACGATCTTCATCTCGTCGCGCGCGGCCGCGAACTCCGCCGACTTCTTGTCTTTGAAGCTGGCCATCTTCTCGTTGGCCGCGTTCTTGTGCTGGCGAAGCGTGTCGAGCTCGCCTTGCAGCTTGCGGCGACGCTCGTCCACCGACTTCCAGCTGCTCACGAGCGTGGCAACATCGCCCCCTTTGCGCAGCACGTCGTCCATTCGGCTTGGATCGAGCATTCGTTACCTCAATAATGACCGTGGGTTGGAAGCGGTGTTTACCTTGGGCTTAACGCAAGTGGCAAGGCCGGGGTCAAATGTCTCGTGCAAGCCCTGGCCCTGCCCGCGCTTCTGGAGCGCGTGACAGACTCCGTAGATCCCGATCGCGACCTCGCCGAGCGCTTCCGCAGCGGTGATCGCAGCGCGTTCGATCTACTCGTGCGCAAGCACCAGAAGGGCGTGTGGCGGATCGTCCGGCGCTACATCAAGCGCGACGCTGACGCGAAGGACGTGACGCAACAAGTGTTCGTGCGAGCGTTCAAAGGCCTCACGACGTTTCGCGGCGCGGCCACCGTGCGCAGCTGGCTGTATCGGATCGCGATCAATTGCGCGCTCAGCTGGATTCGCGATCACCGGCGCGAGCTGCCGACGGAGATCGCCGAGGATTCGCTGACCGCGATGCCGATCGCCCCCGGTCGCATCGCCAACGATCAGGAGGGCGAGCGCCTGCGCGCCGCGATCGAACAATTGCCGCCGAAGCAAAAGCTCGTGCTCGAGCTGCGCGTATTCGACGATCTCAGCTTCAAGGAAGTCGCCGAGCTCGCCGACTGCAGCGAGAACACCGCGAAGGTGAACTTCCACTACGCGGTGAAGAAGCTGCGTGACATCCTCGGAGGTGCCGATGCGCGAGGATGAATCCCCCGAGCTCGACGCGGACGACCGCGCGCTCGTCGCGAAGCTGAAGGATCTGCCGTCCGAGGGTACCGAGCCCAACTGGCAGGAGCTCGAGGCCGCGATTCGCGCCGAGGTCGGCGATCAGGCGCCGAGACCGTGGTGGCGCAACTGGCGCTGGATCGTGCCGGTGTGGGCACTCGCGACGACGGCGGTGATCGCACTCGTCGTGATGTGCAGCAACCACGAGCCCGAGCGACAAGCGGTCGTGCCGGCGGTGTTCGATGCGGGCGTGCCGTCTGCGCCGGAGCAAGCGGAACCTACGACGACAACCGCGCTGTGGCTCGACGGTGAAGCGGTGCAGCTCGATGACGTCCCCGGCTCGGCACTCGACGAGCTCGATGGCGAAGCGCGTGCAGCGCTCACCCCCGACGACGATGTATCGAACGGAATCTTGCCGGCGACCGATTACGGTTGGCTCGACACGCTCGACGATGAAGCGATGGTTGCGGCCGAAGACTGGCTGAACAGGAAGCGAACGTGATGCGGCTGTTCTTGGTATTCATGCTCGTATTCTCGTCGGTGACGGCGCTCGCGCAGCCCGCGCCAATGCAAGACAAAGCCGCCGAGCGGCGCGAGAAGATCAAGCAACGGATCTTTGCGTTGCGCGCCTACACGCTGACGTCGGAGCTCCAGCTCGACGAAGCGACGGCCGGCAGGCTGTTCCCGCTGCTGTCGAAGTTCGACGGCGAGTTCGAGAAGCTCCTGGTCGCGCGCGTCGACATCACGCGGCGGCTGCGGACGGTCGACACGATCAAGGACCCCAAGGCGGTCAACAAGCTGATCGACGAGGCGGCGGCGAACCAGCGCGCGTTGTGGGACATCGAGGAGAAACGGTTGGTGGAGCTGCGAAAGATCCTGACACCGCAGCAGACGGCCCGCCTGCTCGTCGTTCTCCCGGCGCTCGAGCGCAAGATCCAGAATCAGCTCCGCAAGGCGGTCCAGAGGCCCAAACTGCGCCGGCAACAAGCCCCGGTCGATCCGTTCGCGACGGACAACGACGACGACGACGACCCGTTCGACGACGCGCCGCCTGCGAAGCAGCGCCCGGCCACCAAGGCCCCGCGGGCTGGTAAGGCAGCCTGCAATCCGTTCGACTCCCTGCAGGGCTGCGCCAAGTAGGACCCGGCAGACAGTCCGCGCTATCATCGTCGTTCGATGATCGAGGCGACTTGTGCGGCGTGCGGCACGGTGAACCGCATCGCTGAAGCCGACGTCCCGACAGGGGCAAAGTTTGTTTCTTGCACGAGTTGCAAGTCCAAGGTGGCGCTGCCCGCGAAGGCGCCC
>DASUFX010000087.1:0-6287 GCA_036274355.1 Kofleriaceae bacterium
GCCGCGGTGTCGCGCCCGATTGCGAGAACGGTGGGCTCTGCGACGGCGTACCCGGCCGCGGCGAACCCGTCGGTGTTGTCGGCCGCGGCGTCGCGCCGGGATTGAACGGCGGCCGCGACGTCGACGATCCAGGACGCGGCGGTCCACCGTGCGTCGAGCGCGGCGGCGGCAGGCCTGGTCGTCCCGGCGGCTGTTGCGGCACGACACCGGCAAGTGTCGACGGCGGCTGCGGCTTCTTGTCTTTCGGATCGTCCCCGTCCGTGGACATGGGCGCAATGGTACCGGCGCTACCTGTGCGTCGCTAGCGCGGAGGCCCGTTACCGCAGCTTGCGGACGGCAGACTCGTAGCCCGCATCGATCTCGACGGTCGACGGCCTGCGCGGCCGAGCCGGCTGCTCGATCTCGACGGTTGGACTTGCGGCGCGCTCGCGGCGCGGAAATGGCGTCGGCACGCGGCGCGGCACGAGCTGCAGGCGCGCGATCGAGATGTTCGGCGGCTCCATGTTGACCGTCGGGATGTCGTCGAACTGCCGGATGATGTCTGCCGGATCGAAGCGGGGCGTGGGTTCCGTTCCGTCGGCGAATTCGACGAGCTCGTCGTCGAGCGATTCGATGAGGTCGTCGCAGTCGTCGCCGGCGAGCGGATACATGTCGCTCGGCCGCCTGAACTCGCCGGTTCGTTGGTGTTGCAAGGGATCGTGAACGTAGGGATCCGTCTGATCCCCCACTTCTAGCTGCTCTAGCGCTGTTACTACCGCTGGCATCGAAGCTGATTTGTGCAATGCGCGGACCGCGCATAACTGCCGACAATTCGGTGCGAATACCCACAGCCCCATGTCCGTCGCCTGCACAACTGTGCAAGCAGCGTCGGGTCGCGGGCTATTTCGGCACGATGTGTCGACGCACGAGTCGCTCGAAGTTGTTCTCGATCGCGTTGCCGGTACCGCTGTTTGTCGCCATCACGAAGATCCATTTGTCGTCGGGCTTCGACGCAAGCGCGACCATCGCGGTCACGTACCACATCGTGTTGCTGCCGCTGTGCGCGAGCACCGTTCCACGCGTCGTCGTGATCTCGAGCCAACCGCCCGCGTAGCCGCGCCCGGTCGACGCGTCGCGCGCGGCATGCAAGTGTTGCATGGTCTCCGGGGTGACCAGCGCGGGCTCGCCGGTCGAGTGCATCGCGAGGAACTTGCCGTAGTCCTCGAGCGAGCAGTGCACGGTGCCCGCGGGCCCGAGTCCAGGAGGATTGTCCGCGGCCGGTCCCGGCGCGATCGGCGTGCCGCCGGCGTCGTGTCCCCACGGCTCGTCGACAACATCCTTCCGCCCCGGCGCGCCGAACCCGCACGACGTCATGCCGAGCTTCGCGAACAGCTCGTCGCGCATGAGCTGTTGCCACGGCTTCTTCGTCACCTTCTCGAGCGCGGCGCCAGCGATCATGTACCCCGCGTTCGAGTACACGAATATGCCGGGCGTATGCGCGGGCGGCTTCGCGAGAATGCCAGCGACGAACTTCGCGCGCGCATCGGGCTTGTCGCCGTCGGCCCACAGCTGCTTCCACAGGGCATCCGGTGGCTCGCCTGGCGCGCCGCCCTCGTGGCGTAGGATCTGATCGAGCGTGACCTTCGCGTAACCGGGATCGACCTTGCCGAACAGCTTGCCGAGCGTATCGTCCCAGTGCAGTGCGCCGCGATCGACATAGATGCCGATCAGCGTCGCGGTCATCGCCTTCGTGTTCGAACCGAGGTGCCAGTAGTCCTTCGTCGTCACCTTGCTCGTCGGATCGTCGACCTTGCGCAGCCCGACCGCACCGATCTCGACGAGCTTGCCGTTGCGCCACACCGCAGCAGCGAGCGCCGGCAGTTTCGTCTCGCTGCGAATCGCCTCGAGCTCCTCGTCGAGCGTGCGCGACTTGGCGGCGTCTGCAGTTCCGGCATCGCCCGCATGCGCGAGAGGTGGCGCCTTCGCCGGCTCGCTCTTCGGTTTGCAGGCAACGAGCGCCAGGACGATCGCGACACGCAGCAGCATGCCGCGACACTACCGCAGGTCGAACATCGAACCGAACGTGAAGCCAAACGTCATCGACCGCAGCGTTCCCCACCGGCCGTCGTCCGGAAAGCTGACGTGCGCGATCGAATAATCGAAGTCGGCAAACAGCCCCATGAAGCCGCCCCCATCGACACGTGTGCCGAGCCGCAGCGTCGCGCCGAGCGGCATCGAGAAGATCGTGTAGCCCTCTGGGTCGTACGTCGTCTTGATCGGCGCGCACATACCCTCGCGGCTAATGGGGCACTTCGGATCCGGCATTGTCTCCGTCGAGGACTCGCCGATCAGCGAACCGATCTGGAGACCACCGCGCACGGAGAGGTCGACGCCGTAACTGCGAACGAGCGTGTAGCGCATGATCGGTCCGGCGCGAAACAGGTTGCGATCGTGATCGCGGTAGTCCGTCGCCATCGTGTCCTCGACGGCAGCTGCTTGGATCTGCAAGTCGACACCCCAGCGACCAAGCCCGCCGCCGATCGCCATCCTCACGCCAACCGGGCACGTCGACTCGCACGGCTCGGTCTCGAGACGATCGGCGAGGTCGCCGGAGAGATCCGGCGCTGGGCCGAGCCCGAGCCCAAGCGTCGCCCAGCCGATGTCGTACGGAGAGGCCGAGGCCGTGGATGTGATCAACAGCAAGATCGCGAGTGAGCGCACGGCGACGCATTCAGCAACACACGCACCACGCGCACGGCTGGGTTCGCATCCACTTAGCCGGCGCTCGTCGCACGGCAAACGCCAGCTCGCGACATCGCTGTCAGCCCTCAGGCGGCTTGCGAACTTCGGCGCGCGGTACGAGCCCGGCGCGGTACTTGCGGTCGGCGACCGTGTTCTGGACCTTGAGCGCAACCAGGAACACGACGACGAATGCGAACCCTGCGATGTAGAACACGAACTGCGAGGCGCGTGCGACGCTGCCCGCGGTCTTGCCGGCGGCGATCATCTCATCGGGTTTCGCGAGCGAATCGGCGATGAAGTAGCCGAGCGCGCCGGCCGCACCACCGAGCAAGAGCGCGATCACGATGCGCCGCATGCGACCGCGCTGGTCCATCAGATCTGGCTGCGGAAATTCGCTCACTTGGCCTTCCCCATCAGCTCGGCGAGCTTCTGCGTCGTGTTGAGGTTGCGCACGGTGATCTCCTGGTAAATCGGCTTCGCGAGCATCTTCTTCGCGACCGTGCTCTTACCGAGCGCAGCTATCTTCGCCGCCCACAGGAGCGCGCCCGGCACGTACGTCAGCGTCTCGACACTGGGGCGCGGCTCGAATTCATCGAGCAGCTTCTTGTTGTTGATCGCGTGGCGCAGAAACATCACGTAGTAGCGCTCAGCCGCACTCGGCTTCGGCCACGTCTTCACGATGCCTTTCGCAATCAGGTCCATCTCGGGCTTCGTCTTCACGACGACCTTCGCCGCGTAATCGAAGTCCTTCTCGAGCTCCATCTCGATCCGCTCTTCGAGCTTGCGGAGATCCTGCTTCGCTGCTTCGAAGATGACGTTGCCGCTCGCGATGAACGTCTTCACGGATGAAAACTTCAGCCGCTCGAACGTCTTCACGAGCGACGCCATCGGGATGATGTTCTTCCCGCCGACGTTGATGCCGCGCAGTAGCGCGACGTGCCGCTCGCCGTGGCTCATGCGGCGAGCGTAGCGCTTAGTGCGACGCGGCGTCGAGGCGGGCCTTCGCCCAGCCCGCGCGTGCCACGAGGTTCTGATAGTCGCCGTCTTGAGCCTTGTCGCCCCACTTGGCGAGCTCGGTCTCGGCGGTCTTCAGATCGCTGCGCGCAGCCTCGGGATCGACCTCGGTCGCAGGCTGTGCCTGCTCGACGAGGATCTCGACCGCGCCTTGCGGATCGATGCGCAGGTAGCCGGTCGACACCGCGTAGCGCGCACGCTGCTTGCTGCCGACGGTGAGCACGCCCGGCTTGAGCGCGGTCAGCATCGGCACGTGTCCCGGCAGCAGCTCGAACTCGCCGAGCTCGCCCGGCGCCTGCACGCTGTCGGTATCCGTGTGCGCGACGACGCCCTTCGGCGTCACCAGGTTGACTGCGAGAAACGACGCGGCCATTGGACGATCTCCCTCAGGCCCTCTTCGCCAGCTCGGCCGCCTTCGCGCGGACGTCGTCGATCGTGCCGGTCATCTCGAACGCCTGCTCGGGGAGGTCGTCGCACTTGCCGGCGAGGACTTCCTCGAAGCTGCGCACTGTGTCGTCGCGCGACACGTAGATGCCCTTCATGCCGGTGAACGTCGTCGCGACGTCGAACGGCTGACCGAAGAACTTCTCGATCTTGCGCGCGCGCGACACGGTGAGCTTGTCGTCTTCCGAGAGCTCGTCCATGCCGAGAATCGCGATGATGTCCTGCAGATCCTTGTAGCGCTGCAGGATGCGCTGCACTTCGCGGGCGACCTTGTAGTGACGGTCGCCGACAACGGCGGGCGAGAGAATCGACGACGTCGAGTCGAGCGGATCGACCGCCGGGTAGATGCCCTTCTCCGTGATCGCGCGGTTGAGCACCGTCGTCGCGTCGAGGTGGGCGAACGCCGTCGCCGGCGCCGGGTCGGTCAAGTCGTCGGCGGGCACGTAGATCGCTTGGATCGACGTGATCGAGCCGTCCTTCGTCGACGTGATGCGCTCCTGGAGCTGACCCATCTCGGTCGACAGCGTCGGCTGATAACCGACGGCGCTCGGGATACGGCCGAGAAGCGCCGACACCTCGGAGCCCGCCTGCGTGAAGCGGAAGATGTTGTCGACGAACAGGAGGAGGTCCTGCTTGAGGATGTCACGGAAGTACTCGGCGACCGTGAGCGCCGAAATCGCGACGCGCTGGCGCGCACCGGGCGGCTCGTTCATCTGGCCGTAGATCAGCGCCGTCTTCGAGAGCACCGTCGAGCCGTCGAATAGCTTCGAGTCGGCGAGCTCGTGATAGAGGTCGTTGCCTTCACGCGTGCGCTCGCCGACACCGGCGAACACCGAGTACGCACCCGACTTCTTCGCGGTGTTGTTGATGAGCTCCATGATGAGCACGGTCTTGCCGACGCCTGCGCCGCCGAACAGACCGATCTTGCCGCCCTTACGGTATGGCGCGAGGAGGTCGATGACCTTGATGCCGGTCTCGAACATCTCGACGCTGACGCTCTGGTCGGTGAACTTCGGTGCCGAGCGGTGGATCGGCGACCGCTGCTTCGCGTTGACCGGGCCCGCTTCGTCGACGGGGTTACCGACGACGTTCAGGATGCGGCCGAGCACTTCGGGGCCGACCGGCATCGAGATCGCGGCGTTCGTGTTCTTCACCGACTGACCGCGGACGAGACCGTCCGTCGTGTCCATCGCGACGCAGCGAACCATCTTCTCGCCGAGGTGCTGAGCGACCTCGACGGTGAGGTTGTCTTCGCGGCTGTCGATCGCCTTGTTGGTGAGCAACAGCGCGGTGTTGATCTCCGGCAGCTCTGCCGAATCGAAGGCCACGTCGACGACGGGACCGATGACCTGGACCACGCGGCCCAACGAGTTAGGAGAAAAATCGGTAGCCATGATGCGTTACCCCTTGAGAGCCTCGGCGCCGCCGATGATCTCGAGCAGCTCCTTGGTGATCGCCGCCTGACGAGCGCGGTTGTACTGAAGCGTGTAGCGATTGATCATCTCGCCGGCGTTCTTCGTCGCGCTCTCCATCGCCATCATCTGGGCTCCGAAGAACGCAGCGATCGATTCGAGCGCCGCGCGATAGATCTGGATCTGGACATAGAGCGGAACGAGGCGCGACAGCAGCGCCTCCTTCGAGGGCTCGTAGATGTAGTCGGTCGCCTGCGTCGTCTCGTCGCCGGAATCTGTAGACCCGGGCGAAACCGGCAGGATCTGGACGACGCGCACGATGTTGGTGCCCGCGTTCTTGAACTCGTTGTACGCGAGGAAGACGCGGTCGACCTTGTTATCGAGGAAGTCGGCGATGACACGGTTCGCCGCTTCGCGAGCGGTCGTGAGCGCCGTCGGCCCGGTGGGCGCCGGGTCGTAGCTCGCGATGTTCGCGTTGCGACGAGCGAAGTGCTGGTTCGCCTTCTTGCCGATGATGCGGAGCGTGATCTCCGACGCGCCGGCCAGCTCGTTGTGCGAGTAGCGCTCGACGGCCTTGATCACGTTCGTGTTGAACGCGCCGGCGAGACCGCGGTCCGCCGTGATCACGACGATCGCAGCCCGCTTCGCCTCACGCTCTTCGAACAGCGGGTGCGCGTCCTTACCGGCGACACCCGA
>DASUFX010000088.1:0-5770 GCA_036274355.1 Kofleriaceae bacterium
ATCCGCAGGTCCGCATGGAAGCGTGCGCCGCGCTCGGCGAGCTCCGCGAGCCCAGTGCAGTCCCGCACCTGATCAAGCGACTCGACGACGGTGCTGCGCCGGTGCGCCAGAACGCGGCGATCGCGCTCGGCACGATCGGTCATCCCGACGGGTTTTCGCCTCTGGCCGACGCGCTGAACGGCGGACCGGCCGATTTGCGCTTTCAAGCGGCGACGTCGCTCGCCGAGATCGATCCGGCGCGTGCGTTCGCTTTGGTGATCGCAGCGCTCGGTGACAAGGATGCCGAGGTTGTCGGTGCGGCCGCGTTGTCGGTCGGCGCCATCGCAAAGCTCGACGAAACCAAGCGCGCGCCCGCGATCGCAGCGCTCACCGGCAAGATCGATCACGCGACGCCGGGCACTCGGTTCGACGTCGCGTACGCGCTCGCCGAGCTCGGCGATCCGGCGGGCCGCAGCGCCCTTTCCGCAGCACTCGGCGACATGGATCGCGCATGGGACGCGGTGAGCGCGCTCGGCGAGCTGCAGGCGAAGGAAGAGCTCGCGAAAGCGGTCGCGACGCGCACTGCGCCGATGGAAGCACGCGTGCTCGCGGCAGGTAAGCTGCTCGCGCTCGGCGTCGATAGCGACGAGGCACGCGCGCTGCTGCTCGAAGCACTCGGCGTGCGCAAAGTGAACGTGCGTGGCCTCGCCGTCGAGCAACTCGGCGAGATCGGCGGCACCTGGGCGAAGCAACCGCTCGAGAAGCTCGCCCGCTCGGGCAAGGGCACCGAGCTGCTCGAGCCGATCGCGCTCGCGCTCCGTGCGATCGAGGCGCGCAAATGATCGAGCTGTTCGATTCACACGCGCACGTCGACGGTCCCGAGTTCGACGCCGATCGCGAAGCGGTGATGCAACGCGCGCGCGATGCCGGCGTGAAGCGGATCGTCGTGATCGGTGCGGTCGGCGATCCGTCGAGTGCAGAACGCTCGGTCGCGCTCGCCGAGAAAGATTCGAACGTGTGGGCGACGATCGCGACGCACCCGCACGACGTGAAGCAGATGACGGACGACTGGTGGGCGACGCACGAGCGGCTCGCGCGCCATCCGCGCGTCGTCGCGATCGGCGAGACCGGGCTCGACTACTATTACGACCACTCGCCGCACGACACGCAGCAGGCCGCGTTCCGCCGCTTCATCGAGCTCGCGCACGCGGTGAAAAAACCGGTCGTCTGCCACATCCGCGATGCCCACGACGATGCGCGCGCGATCCTGCGCGAGGGCCGCGCGGCCGAGCTCGGCTGCGTGATTCACTGCTTCACAGGCACCCCGGACGACGCCCGCGAGTACGCGGCGATGGGCTGCTACGTCTCGTTTTCGGGCATCGTCACGTACAAGACGGCTCAGAATCTTCGGGACTCGGTGCCGCTCGTTCCCCGGGAACGGCTGATGATCGAGACCGACTGCCCCTACCTGGCGCCGGTCCCCAAGCGCGGCAAGCGCAACGAACCGGCCTTCGTCGTTCACACGGCGGAGGTCGTTGCCCAGTGCGCCGGCTTATCTTTCGAGGACTTAGCCCGGATCACCACCGAGAACGCCTCCCGGGTCTACCGGCTACCAACTGGTTGACTCCCAAGGACTTGGCCGGTATAGATTCGCTCCTCGTTTCTGGAAGAGAGAAGTCTGCCATGGCACTCAACATCGGCCTGCTCGGCAAAAAGATCGGTATGACCCAGGTGTTCGCGGACGACGGTGAAGCCGTCCCCGTGACCGTGATCCAGGCCGGACCGTGCCACGTGATCGGTACCCGCACCCAAGAGCGCGACGGCTATTCGGCCCTCGTGCTCGGCTTCGACGAGAAGCCGCTCCGCAACGCCAACAAGGCCGAGCTCGGCGCGGTGAAGGCGAACGGCGGCAAGCCGCAGCGCTTCATTCGCGAGATTCGCCTCAAGGCGGATGAAGTCGCGAAGTTCCAGGTCGGCCAGGTACTCGGCCCGAAGGACGTCTTCGCCGAGAACATCGCGGTCGACGTCGAGGGCTGGAGCAAGGGCAAGGGCTACCAGGGCGTCATCAAGCAGCACCACATGTCGGGCATGACTCGCGCGCACGGTACGCACGAGTACTTCCGCCACGGCGGATCGATCGGTTGCCGCCTCACCCCGCAGCGCGTCCACAAGGGCAAACGCATGGCGGGCCAGATGGGCAACGAGAAGGTCACGCAGCAGAACCTCCAGCTGTTCAAGATCCTCGCGGACGAGAACTGCATCCTCGTGCGCGGCGCAGTGCCGGGCGCGAACAACGAATACGTCGTCGTCACCAAGGCGGCGACGCGCACCACCTACAAGCGCAAGGGCGTTGGTAAGGAAGAGGTGCGTTCGAAGAACCCGCTGAAGGCGTCGAAGAAGGCGGCAGCGGGTCGCGGCTAACCAGCCAACCAGGCAGTTGTTTACGCCCGGCACGTTCGTGTCGGGCGTTTGTGTTTTATGTCCAAGCTCGACGACAGAAGTACTCGCCGCGATCGCTTTCACCAGAAGGCGAAGAAGCAGGGCTTCCTCGCGCGCGCGGTGTTCAAGCTCGAAGAGCTCGACAAGCAGTTCAAGCTGTTCAAGCCGGGTCAGCGCGTGCTCGATCTGGGCTGCGCCCCGGGCTCGTGGCTGCAGTACGCGCGCACGAAGGTCGGCGACAAGGGCGTGCTGGTCGGTCTCGATCGCGGGCCACTGAAGGGTGACGTGGCTGGCGCGCGGATCGTCGTCGGTGACGTGATGTCGATCGATGTCGCCGAGCTCAAGGGCGAGCTGCCGGCGTTCGACGTCGTGCTGTCGGACATGGCGCCCGATACGTCGGGAATTCGCCATCTCGATCAGGCGCGCAGCGAGGCGCTGTTCGAACGCGCGCTCGAGATCGCGACGCTCACGCTCGCGCCGGGCGGCAACTTCGTCGGCAAGCTGTTCCAGGGCCCGGACTTCAAGAAGCTCATCGAAGCGGTGCGCGCGAAGTTCGAGACCGCGAAGTCCGCGAAGCCCGACTCGAGCCGTCAAATCTCGATCGAGCAGTACGTGATCGGGAAAGGCTACAAACCGTGACCCTGCGCGTGGTCATCGAGCAGTGGGGCGAGCCGAACCCGCGCAAGATCGAGCAGGCCGTCGAGGTGCTCCATCGTGGCGGCGTGGCCGCCTACCCCACCGATTCGATTTACGCGCTCGGCTGCGCGATCGAAGCGCGCGACGCGATCGAGAAGATCTTCCGCGCGAAGCAGATGAACAAGAACCAGCGGCTCGCGCTGATCTGCCCCGACCTGTCGACCGCGTCGGAGTTCGGTCTGTTCTCGCAAACCGCATTTCGCCTCGCGCAGCGGATCTTCCCCGGCCCGTACACGCTCGTCGTGCCGGCGACGCGAGTCGTGCCGCGCACGCTCACCGATCACAAGCGGCGCACGGTCGGTATCCGCATCACGAGCCATCCGATCGCCCAGGCGATCGCGAAGGAGCTCGGCCGCCCACTGCTCACGACGAGCGCGATTTCGCCGGAGACGCACGAACCGTGTCGCGATGCCGAAGAGATCCTCGAGGCATTTGGCAAGTTCGTCGATGTCGTCGTCGATGCCGAGCAGACGCCGGCGGAGCCCTCGACGGTGCTCGAAGTCGATGGCGAGGAGATCAAGCTGCTGCGCCTCGGCCAAGGATCGATCGAAGGCCTCGAAGTGATCGAGGAGACGCCGGAAGACAATCGCAAGGTCGCCGGGCGTCGCCGCTAGCGGCCAGACTCGTATCGCAGCAGGCCTTGGCGCTGCATCACTCCTTACGGAGCTCGAGCGTCGCCATGCTCAGGAACAGCGGCGCGCTATCCGTCGAGCCGAACAGCAAGGCATCGGGTGCCCAC
Organism: Kofleriaceae bacterium; assembly: GCA_036274355.1. GTDB lineage: Bacteria > Myxococcota_A > Polyangia > Haliangiales > Haliangiaceae > JABFXX01. The sequence goes on from DASUFX010000088.1 coordinate 3,854, forward strand.
ATCGCGCGCAGACCAAGCCCGAAGTCGCCGAAGTCATAGCCGATGGCCCCATGGAGCGCGTGCGACAGCGACGCGTCGACGTCGTCACCCTCGCCGCCCGCAATCGGATCGAGGAAGAGAACAACGCGCGTTCCAAGTAATGCCCAGCCCTTCGCGCCATCCTCTTGCGCGTACCTGAGTTGCCAGCCCGCACCGAGCATCGAGGTTCCTGAGATCCAACCGAAGACGTAGCCGAACGCCTTCCCAGGAGCGCTGATGTCGTCGGCGCTGATCTGTTTGTAGACGGCGTCGATCACGCTCCAGTTGCGAAACGACCAATGAATGTTCCAGCCAAGATGAAAACGGCCCGTATGCACGTTGCGCTCGAGCTCGGTCGCAATCGTGAACCGCTGATCCCAGTCTGGCTTCAGGGTGCCCGAAACGCCGATTCCAAGGATGCTGCGATACTCGCGTGGCTTCGGCTGTTCGTGATCGACGTTCGCAGGCGTGACAGGAGGAGGAAGCTGCGGAGGCGCGGTCGGAGGTAGCGGCGGAGGCGCGGCCGGATCCGGTGGTGGCTGCGAGGATTGAGGCGTGGTGGGCGGTAGCTGCTGCGACGGCGGAGGCGCGGTGGGTGGTAGCGGCTGCGACGGCGGAGGCGCGGCCGGATCCGATGGTGACTGCGAGGATTGAGGCGCGGTGGGTGGTAGCGGCTGCGACGGCGGAGGCGCGGCCGGATCCTGTGGTGGCTGTGGCGGTAGTGGCTGTGCGCTCGACGACACCGCGCGCAGCAGGCACGCAACGACCAGAACGCTCCCCGTGCACCTCATTCCTCCAAGGATCACCGTTTGCTGCTGTGGCGACAACTTGCAAAGCGCGGCAACGGACGAGCTTACCGGGTTGTATTTCGGCCCGGCATTGACCTCGTCCGACAGCGGACGCGCCGCGACCACCGACCGTGCCCGGACCCTTAGCGCAGCACGACCTGGGCCTTCGCGTCCGCTGGCCACTCTTCTTTCGAGAGCCACGGATTGAAGCCCGCCGATTTGATCGCGGCGATCATCGGCTTTGTCACGTCTTTCGCCGAACCGAGCGTCGCGTCGTACGAGACGAAGATGCTCTCGTTCGAGACGTCGAAGCCGAGCTCGTAGACCGCCTTCACGTCGGCGAGCGCGTAGCGCACCTTGAGCGGGCAGCTCTCCTCGCAATACATGCCGAGCGCCTTGATGGTGACGTGCGCGAGCTGCTCGGGACGCGGCGGCTCGACGAGCTGCTTGGCCGGCGGCTTCACCGTCGCGGCAGGCTCGTGCGCGGGCGCCTTCGCTGTGTCGCGACTGCACGCTGCAAGCGCGACCGCGACGGCGATCGCACCTGCGCGCGAGCGAGCGCGACGCCTCATTTGCGGCGGCGCTTGCCCGACGACTTGGTGGACTTGGCCGGCTTGTCCGGCTTGCTGCTGCTGCCCGCCTTGCCCGCTTCCGGCAGGCCGAGTTGCTTCGGCAGGTCCGGATCGCAGATCGCCGCGACACGAGACATCTCGGCGAGCGGTGCGTTCGGCGCATCCTTCATCTTCGCGAGCGCGCCCTTCGCTTCGTCCTTTTCCTTCGCCGTCGTCTTCTTGCTCGCGCAGCCGGCTTCGATGGTGAGCAGATCGATCTCGGTCGACGTGTACTCGTTGCGAATCGGCACGAGCAGGTTGAGCGCGCGATCCGGGTCGTCGTTGCGGAGCACGACCTTCGCCTGCAGCACGCGCGTCGGGAAGTAGCCCGGGTTGATCTTCAGTGCCTCGTCGAGCTGCTTGCCCGCCTCGGGGATGTTGCCGGCTGCGAGGTAAATCTCGGCGAGCGCGGTGCGCGTACGGTACTGCAGCGGGTTGGGCGCGTCCTCGCCGAGGTCCTTCACCGCCACTTCGAGCGCGGGCTGCGCGTTCTTCATGTC
>DASUFX010000089.1:0-5600 GCA_036274355.1 Kofleriaceae bacterium
GGGCGCGCTGATCGGCGAGCACGATTTCTCGGCGTTTCGGGCGGCCGGCTGCACTGCCAAGACCACGATGCGGCGCGTCGACGCCATCGCACTTACGCGCGCTCAGCCCCACCTGCTGGACATCGATATTCGGGGAAACGCGTTCTTGCGCCAGATGGTCCGCATCATTGTCGGCACCCTTGCCGAGGTCGGGACGGGAAAACGCTCGGTGGCTCAAGTAGCAGAGATCCTTGCGTCCAAGGACCGGACCCAGGCCGGAATTACCGCGCCGGCGCACGGCCTCGAGCTCATGGAAGTCCGCTACGACGGTGTGCGTCCCAGGCGGGTGTAAGCTCGCGCCTCGACTCGCGTTGAGGGGATGTCGGTGGCCTCCGAACCAGCCACACAGGTAGAGCTCGAAGAAGAGCAACGCCAGGTCGAGGAGGCCCAAGCCGGCAACCTCGACGCCATGCGACCTATCCTCGAACGTTACGCGCAGCCGCTCTACGGCACGGTGATCTTGCCGCGCCTGGGCGATGCCGCGAGCGCCGAAGAAGTTCTGCGCGACACGCTCGCAACGGCGGTCGAGAAGATTCGTCGGTTCACGTGGCAGGGCAAGTCGATCTATCCGTGGCTGCGCCAGATCGCGATCAACAAGGTCTACGACGTTCACCGGCAATCGAAGCGCTCGCGGCGCTTGGCCGACGCGATGGTGCACGAGGTTCCGATCGAGACCGATCCGGACTCGCACGCCGACGCGCAGCTGATCGCCGATCAAGAGCGCGCCGCACATCGCGTGCGGATCGACGACGCGATGGCACAGATCGCGGAGCGCTATCGCGTCGCGATCGAGCTGCGACTGATCCAGGAGCTGTCGCGCGAAGACTGCGCGAAGAAGCTCGGCATCACGATCGGCACGTTCGACGTGCTGCTGTTCCGCGCGGTGCGCGCATTCCGCAAACACTTCGGCGAACGCGTCGAGGGAGAATCCGATGGCGACTGACGACGACGATATCCTCACCGGCCCCGTGCCCGCGCCCGACGCGGAAGCGACGCCGACCGAGCGTGCGCAGGCGAAGACGTTCGCCGACATCGTCGACAAGACGCTGGCCGGCCGTACGCCGCCCGCGATGAGCGCGGAGGATCGCTCGCTGCTCGAGGTCGCCACGGTCATTCGCGCCGCGACCGGCAAGGCCGAGCTGTCGGCCACGAAGCGTCGCTCGCTCGTCGAGGATGCGCTCCGTCAGGCCGTCGGAGGTGCTGGCACTGCGGTTGCGAGCGGCGTCACGCCGATCTCGCGTGCGCGCAAGCGCTGGGTGCCGTGGGCGATCGCAGGCGCGAGCACGCTCGTCGCCGCGGCCGCGATTCTGCTGCTGCTACTGCGCACGCCGCACGTGCCGAACACGGCGCCGCCGGTGGCGCCGCCGCCCATCGCGGAGAACTGGAAGTCGCGCCCGGCGGATCCGCTGATCGGGCCGATCAGCCGCGAGCACGCGGGTGATGCGGCGACGCGCATCGATGCGATTTACGCCGACCGGTTGGACGGCTATCGCGAGCGAACGCTCGCTCGCGGGAGGACGCCATGAAGACGTACTTGGCAGTGTTGGTCGCTGCGGTGATCGCGATCACGGGCTGGATCTCGTGCGGCAGTGACAAGGATCAAACGACGCCGACGACGAAGACGCCCGAGCCGACCGATGTCATCGGCAAGGACCTGATGATTTCGTTGTCGAAGGCAAAGAATTTTCATCACAAGGCTCGCGTCTTGATGAGCGATGGCAAGTTCGCTGAAGCGATTGCATCGGTCCGCGAGATCCTGTCGCTCCAGTTCCCGAAGAACGCGCCAGAAGCCGAAGACGTTCGCAACGACGCCCGCGCGTTGCTCGCGAAGCTGCTCGTCGGTCAGGGCCAGGTCGAGGAAGCGATGACGGTCGTCACCGAGGGCATCGCCCAGAGCCAGCGCGAGAGCTTCTTCGTGGCAAACCTATACACGGTGAAGGGTGAGGTTCACGAAGCGCGTGCGGCATTGCTCGACGCAAACGATCCGAACACCAAGGCGAAGATCGTCGAAGAGAAGCGCGCGGCGATCCAGGCGTACGACAAGTCGAACGAGATCAACACCGAGCTGCAGAAGACGCTCATGGAGGAGCGATGAGGGCGTCGACACTCGGCGTCGTCCTCTTGACGGCGATCATGATCGCGATCGCATGTGGTCCGAAGCAGCCGCCGAACGGACCCAAGCAGGACGAGATCACCGCACTGTGGATACAGATCCGGGACTGGCGCCGCGAGGCAGGGTTGCCGGTCGATCCGCGTCGCGAGGACGTGATTTCGATCGGGCCGCTGACGATCGACCAAGCGAAGCACGTGTGCCCGGATTCGCATCCGGTGCCGCCGAGCTGCGGTGACGTCTGCAGCCTTGCCGAGAACATCTGCGACAATGCCGAGTCGATATGCAACCTCGCCGACGAGCTCGGCAAGGACGACAAGTGGGCGCAGGACAAGTGCTCGAATGCAAAAGCGTCGTGTCGTGACGCCAAGAAGCGCTGCTGTCAGTGCAGCGAGACCGACAGCAAGTCAGCGAGCAAGGCGTCGACGTGGTGAAAGCCTGGCCGGCGGCGCTGTTCTGCGCGCTCGTGGTCGCATGCGCAGCGGCTCCGAAGCCGATGCAGACCGAAGCACCGCCGACCAAGAACCACGACGGCGGCGAGCTGCTGCCGGCTGGCAAGAAGCAGCAGATCGAGCAACTCGAAGCTGCGATCGCAGCCGATCGCGACAAGCTCGAGCTCGCCGAGCCCGCGCAACCGGACTACATCAACACGCGTCCAGAGCCCATGGGCACGACACCGGCGGTCGACAATCCGTCGTGCAAGCCGGCGAAGACCGACAAATGCACGACGAGCTGCACGCTCAGCAATTCGATCTGTACGAACGCCGACTCGATCTGCCGGATCGCAGTCGAGCTCGATGACGACTGGTCGCGCGGACGTTGCGCGAAGGCGAACAAGACATGCGAGGGAGCGCGGGACAAATGCTGCGGCTGTCAGTAATCGCGTTGTTGGTCGTCGGTGTGTCGTGTGGCGGTCGCAAGATGGGTGCGAAAGCGCCAGCGACGCCCTCCGAGAGCGCGCCAGCCGAGGCGGGCGCTGCGCCGTCGATCCTGGCACCGAGCACACACGACGAGATCGAGAAGCTCGACGCCGAGATCACGGCGAGCCGGCAACAACTGAAGCTCGACGAGCCGACCGAGCAAGCGATCCAGGCGGCGCCCACGCAGGCGCTCGGCGCGATGCCGTCGACGCAAGACACCAAGTGTCATCCGGCGCAGAACGATACGTGCAAGACGAGCTGCACGCTCAGCGACTCGATCTGCTCCAACGCGAACAAGATCTGCAATCTCGCGAACAGCATGCCCGGCGACAACTGGGCGATGAACAAGTGCGCGAAGGCGAACACGACGTGCGAGTCGTCGAAGACAAAGTGCTGCGGCTGTCAGTAGTCGCAACGCGCCGCGTAGGCATACGTATGCATTGACCCGCGCGGCGAGCCTCTCGACGACAGGTGGACGCTGGTCGCTCGGGTGCGACTACGCGGAATGAGTGAGCGGTCTCCGCGAGCCGAGATGGCTCACTCGATGCACCGCGCCGAGCGGTGCTGTTCTTCCATGTTGCGGAAGCGGGCGTGTTGGGAATCGCGAAGAACCTCCGATCGCGTCTGGGCAACATGCGGGCGTTTGGACTGCGCTACCGTCGATGCGACGTGAGCTCGGTGCTCGCCGACGAAACGGAGATCGAGATCGACGAGCTGTGGCGGCGATGCGCGAAAGGCTACGGCAGCAGCGCCGAGCGTGATCCGTGGTTGCATGCGAGTCGCACGGACCATCCGGGGCATCACGGCCTCGTCTACATACTGCGTTCTACGTATCACCTCGATGCCGTGATGATCGCGCGCCACGATCCAGTCGAGTCCGCCATCGTCAATTATTGTGGCCCGGCGCAGGACCGCGATCTGATGGCCGAGCTCGGCGCGCATGTGATCGCTGACCTGGCGCGACGGAAGACCGTACGGATTCGCGCAGCCACGACGCACGCGCCGATGATGGACGCGCTCGAGTCCATTGGCTTCGTTCACTCGCGGCGACCGGGCGCGGCCGTCTCCGCAAGGATCGTGGCGTATGGTCCGTGAAGCGACGAACCGGGCACCGGAGTTCACCGTGCGGCTCGCAAGCGCCGCGGACGGGCCGACGATCGTAGCGGCAGTACGCGAGCTGTTGCCGGGCGTCGACGTCGCGCAGCGCCACATGTGGCTCTATCGCGAGAACCCGCATGGCGAGGCACTTACCTGGATCGCGACCGAGGAAGCTACGGGCGCTGTCGCTGGCGTTACCTCGTTCTTCCCGCGTCGCATCGTCGCGAACGGGCGTGAGGTCCTGGCAGCTCTCGGCGGCGATGGCTACGTGCGTCCGGCGTTCCGGCGACGCGGACTCGCATCGGCGATGCACGGCATGTCCCGACGCGACATGCAGCGCTTCGGGATCGAGGTGATGTTCGGCACGCCGATGCCCGCGAACGCCACGCCGCTTGCACGTCATGGCACGCAGAACGTGGTCGAGGTCGTCCGCTATTCGCGGTGGCTCGGCGGCTGGCTCGCCCCGATCGGCGCGTTCGTTCGCCGGGCGTTGCGAGCGCACGTTCGCCTCGACGAGTTCAGCGAACGCGATTGGCGCGTCGACGAGCTGTGGGAGCGCACGCGGCCCGAGCTCGGCATTGCCACGATTCGCGACGCCCAGTTCTACGACTGGCGGTTCCGGCGGTCGCCGTCGCAGCGGCAGCAGCCGTTTGTCGTGCTCGATCGCGGACGCCCGATCGCGGCGTGCGCGCTCGAGCGCGTGGGGCGTCGGTTGCGCGTGATCGACTTGCTCGCTCCGCGCGACGCGTGGCCCCGCGCACTGAGCGCGATCGTCGCCTCTGCGCGCGACTGCGACGTCGTCGACATCAAGCTCGCGCGCACCGACGCGAACACTCGTCGCCTGTGGCAAGCGGGTTTCCTGGCACGCGACGCGCCGAAGCCGCTCAACATCATGATCCCCGAGGGCTCGCGCAGCGCGGACCTCTACTTCGACGGCGCGAAGTGGTTCTTCACGCTCGCCGAGTCGGACCAAGACACAGCGTGAACCGCGCTACGGCGCGCCGCACGACAGCCACTCGCCGAGCATCTCGCGCTGGGCCAGCGGCATGTTGCGATCGCGCGGCATCGAGTCGGTGTACACGGCCTCGTCGAGAATCGCCGACGCGTTCTGCTTGATCGCCGCGTGCGTCGTCAGCACCGGCTTCTCGCTCTTGTGGCAACCGGACATCGCGCACGTGTCCGCGAACAGCTCCTCGCCGAAGTTCGCGTATGTGAGGTTCGTGCCCTCTGGCGGGCATGTAATGGGTTCGATTCCCGTCGAGCTCGCTCCGCCTGTGCAAGCCGAGAGCAACGCGACGACTGCCGCAATGCGTACCAACATCAGAACAACTCCTGTCCGCGCACCCTAGCGCCCGAGCTACGACCTGGCGAGGTGAGATCGCGTTGGCCGCATTCACTGCGCTGGCGTGCGCGAGAACTACGCCGTCGGCAAT
>DASUFX010000090.1:0-2433 GCA_036274355.1 Kofleriaceae bacterium
GTGTGCGAGCCGGCGTACATCGAGCTCAGCGCATTCTCGAGCTTCTCGATATCGACGGCTGGATCGTCGAGCAGTGCCTTCACGAAGCGAAGCGCATCGCCGTCGTGCTTCGTCGCGATGGTCGCCACGAGCACGCTGCCGGTGGACTCGAGCGGGATCACCGCGATCAGGTTCGTGGTGATGACCACCGCGCTCCGCGTCATCGTCGTGATCAGCGATTGCTGCGTGCAATCGACCTTCTCGAAGAACAGATAGTCGCGTCCTGGCGTGAGCACGCGGGTGCAATCAGCAAACGTCGTGCCTCGTCCAGGCCAAGCGCGCACGCGCACTTGCGCGCCGGTGCACCCACGTGCAGCTGCCAGCCTGGCAGGTGCGGCGTGCTACAACGCGCGCGTGGTGACGACCGTCTTCTTGCTGAGCCCTGCTCGTTGCAGCGGCGAGCGAGCCGGCCAGCTCATCACGTCGAAGCGGTCGGAGCTCGGAAAGCAGTTGCACGCCGGTCGCGCGACGGTCGGTGAAGTGATGGCGTGGCTCTCCGCGCTCTACTTCCGCGGCAAGCTCGCATACGCGTCGCGCTTCGGTGCCGCGCATCCACTGCCGGGCGCGCTCGTGATGACGCCGGGCTTCGGCTTGCGTCCACCCGAGTGGCTGCTGTCCGCCGATGATCTGCGCGCGATGGGTAGCGTCGATGTCGAGACGCCCGCGTTCGTGCGGCCACTGCGCCGCGATGCCGAGCAGGTCATTTCTCAGTACGGCAGCGATGCGCGCGTCGTGCTCCTCGGCTCGATCGCGACAGGCAAGTATCTCGATACGCTGCTCGAAGTCTTCGGCGAGCGGCTGCTGTTCCCCGAGACGTTCGTCGGCCGTGGCGACATGAGTCGCGGCGGCTTGATGTTGCGTGCGGCGCGCAGCGGCGAAGAGCTCGCGTATCGACCCGTCGTCGGCGCGAAGCTGCACGGCACGCGGCCACCGAAGCTGGCAAAGCCGGCCAAGCTGGTAGGCTCGCCGTGATGCGTCGCCTGATCGCGTTCGTGCTGCTCGCGGGTTGCACCGACCCATCGGCGTCAAAGGAGACGACGAGCGTCGGCGCGTGCGATGGCATGCTCACGGTCGAATCCGATACCTCGGGCCAGCACGTCGATACCGGCTCCGAGATTTCGTGGACGAACAATCCGCCGACGAGCGGGCCGCATTATCCGACGTGGGCCGCGTGGGATCGCGAGTACACGGACCTCCCGCGCGGCTACTACGTTCACAACGCGGAGCACGGCGGCATCGTGCTGCTCTACCGCTGCGACGCGGGCTGTCCCGACGTTGTCGCGCAGCTGCTCGATACCGCGCGCCGCATGGCTCCCGATCCACTGTGCCAAAGCCCGATCACGAAGCGCGTGATCGTCGCGCCCGATCCGCTGCTGCCCGACGGCGTCCAGGTTGCTGCAATCGCGTGGAACCACGCGTACACCGCGAGCTGCTACGACTCGTACATCGATACGTTCGCGCGCGAAAACTACGCGAAGGCGCCCGAGAACTTCTGTAACGATGGCACGAGCCTCGGCAACGGTACGCCGATCGGGCCGTAGCTCACGACCGCGGCATGTACTTGCGCAGCTTGCGCTGCAGCGTCTGGCGATAGATGCCGAGTCGCTCCGCCGCGTGGGTGATGTTGCCTTCGCAATCGAGCAACACGCGGCTGATGTGCTCCCACTCGAGCTGTTCGAGGGTCGGACCGGTCCCCTCGACGTCCGCCTCTTCCGGATCGATGCCACGCTCGACGCAATCGACGACGTGCTTGATCGAGCCGGGCTTGAAGCAGACGTCGTTCGCTCCTGCGCGCATACCGGCGATTGCGTACGCGACGCTCAAGTGAGCACTGACCAGAATCGCGTGCAGGCCGGTGTCCTGTTCCTTGAGCTTGCGGATGACCTCCACGCCGTTCTCGGTCGACAAGAACAAGTCGACGACTGCAACATCAGGGCGCTCATCGCGAATGAGCTCCAGTGCGTCATCGCCATTCGCCGCGGCCAGCACGCGCTTGCCCGAGTGCTGCAGCTCGCGAACCCATTTCCGCAAAAGCGGAGCAAAGTCTTCGACCAGCAGAACGGTACGGACCTCGCGCAGGTGCGTTGTATCGGACGCGATCGCCACCACGAAACCAAACGTTAGCCCCAAATCCAGAGGACGGTCAAAGGGGGAAGCCCCTCGCGAGGTCTGCTGCAACAATTTGCTGCGCTCATAGGTGTGCACACTCCCACTGGAATTTTTCTGTGGCGACAATGTGGGACACCGGGAGTGCCTGGAATGATCAGGCCTCGCGGCGCGTTTTGTCGGCTCATGCGTCTGCCCGCGTTGTGTCTGTTGCTCGGGGTACAGGTAGCAGGCGCGACGCCACTGACCGTCGATCGTGCGTTCGTCGTGGGCCGTGTCGAGAACGGC
>DASUFX010000091.1:0-13322 GCA_036274355.1 Kofleriaceae bacterium
AAGCTCACGGTCACGAACCTCGACACCGGCGCGAAGGTCGCGAGCACGGTCGGTCCGCGCGCGACTGTCTCGGTACCCGGCGGAGACGGTAGCGAGCACACGTTCAAGATTCGCGTCGAGAACCACTCGACCGCCACACTCAAGGCCAAGCTCCGCGCGGTCGGTCACGGCGGCGCCGGCGTCACGCCCGCGTTACTCGCCGCAGCACGCGCGAACCTCGATCGCATCGCGAAAGAGATCGACTACACGCACCTCAAGAACTACGGCCTCTCGGGCTCGCTCACTGATCAGTTCATGAGCGCGCTCTCGGCCGAGTACGAAACGCAGCATCGCGACCAGTACATCGCGCGCGTCAAGGCACTCGCCTCGATGGCGTTCTTCGCGCTGCCCGAGGTACTGCCGCCCGCCGACGGTACGTCGACGCCGTTCCACGGCCTCGACATGAACCAGTTCGACACGCTGATGAACATCGAAGACCAGGTCTTCAACCGCCTCGTCGGCCTCAACAATAACGACACGAACGGCGTCCGTCCGTTCTCGGTCTGCGAGACGCGCTTCATCATCGAGACGTACGTGCGGCCGCACGTCGCGTTCCCGGGCTTCGATCCATACAAGGCCGCGTACACGACCTACGCCGCGAGCTGCCCGCAGAAGGACAAAGACGAGTGGTACAACTTCCGCGGCCTCGGCGGTCTGCGCCCGAGCTGGGTCGAGTCGAACCTCGCCGACCGCTTCCTTCGCCGCATGGCGAAGACGTGCCAGAACCCGACGTCGGCGTGGACCGCCGAATGCGGCAACTGGAACGCCGACCGTCTCGGCTACCGCCAGCAAAAAAACAAGGAGCTCGCGGCGCGCACGATGTTCTACGCGCCTGCCGACGAGGCCTACCTGATCAATCCGAGCAACTCGCTCGTCCTCCTCGAAGACCGCAACGGTGACGGCGTGGGCGAGTTCCTCCGCCCCGGCGCGATCAAGCTCAAGAACGGCGACACGGGTACGCTCCAGGTCAACGCGACGAGCCAGTTCGCCGGCACGCTCAAGTTCCAGCCCACGAGCGGCTCGCTCCGCACCGTCAGCCCGGGCGAAGTCGTCGCCGAAGACGCTGTCGACTCGCGCTGGCAGCCGTCACTGATGAGCCGCCCAGACCTCGGTCTCATGCAGGTGTTCTCGTCGAGCACCGGCTGCACGGCCGCCTCGCTCGATCCCGCGCAGTGCCCGCTGATGCGTCGCTTCTACTCGATGATCGATCGTCACGAGAACTTCTACCAAACGTTCTCGGCGCTGCAGCCGACCTACTACGGCATCTCGAGCCAACCGTCGCCGCTCGTCGCGTGCTCGATCACGCTCGCGGCGTCGCACCAGTGGGACAGCGCGGGCACGCCGCCGGGCGGCACCGCGGGCTTCATCTTCCTGATGCGCATCCCGTTCAAGGACATCCTGACCGGCAACGAGACGAGCGTCTCGACGCTGATGCCCGGCCCCAAGACCACCAGCCTGCAGAGCCTCTACGCCGGCACCGGTCACCTCGACTTCTCCTCGCTGTGGCTCGATGTCGCGAGCCTGTCGAACAACCAGTACGAGACCGAGCACGAGATCAGCGCATTCGGCGCCGTTCGCGCGGATCAGATCGAGGGAATCCTCGTCGTCCGCAAGCCGGCGGCGGTGCCCTAACGAGCTTTTTGTCTGCTACCGGCGGTCACGGCAACGCGTTCGTCTGCAGACGCTGTGACCGCCGGTAGCGGGCGCCTTGTGCGCTACGGCACCGTCGGCAGCTTGCCGTTTGTCACGGAGTTCGGCGGTGACGTCGATTCCGGCGGTGGCACCGCCACGGCTCCGGGCAGAGTCGATGGCATCCACTGTGGCGGTCTCGGACAGTCATGTTCGAGCTTCTGCAAACGCGCTTCGTACATGGCGCTGTTCGGGTCGGCCCGCACCGTCGCGATCGTGCTGTTGATGTCCGCGGCATGGCCCGTCTGGCAGTCGCCAATGATGCGCATGGCCGTTTCGAGCGCACTGACAACGAGCTCCGACGCACCTGGTACTGGAATCGCTAGCTCTGCTTTGTCCGCATACGTAAGCCACTCGGCAGCGCTCACAGCCCCGGACGGCCAGGCATAGTACGCATCGACAAGCAGTCGCTCGCGCGCATCGACATTCTCGTCGTTGAAGTACTCGGCGCAGCGGTCGTGGTCCTGCCAGCACAAGATCTTGTTCCACAGACGCTTGCATATCGGGTCGGGGATCTCCGCCTTGAGGCCGAGCTCTTTGAGCGCCTCGACGGCGAGCATCGGCTCGACATCGAGCCCGATCACGATCCGGCGCACGAGTCGATAACACTTCGTTGCCGGTGTCGCGTGATCATCGGAATCCATCGCGCGGCGATTGATCGCGAACGCATCTGCCTGCGATCCGACCTCGATGTAGTTCGCCGCAAGAAGATCGAGCGTCCGCATGTCTCGGATGTCGTGCTTGCTGAGCCAGTGCTCGGCCTTCTCCGAGTCCCCTTGCTCGACGAGGATGTTCGCAAGGTCCTGACGCACCGCTGCCGTCATGCCGGCCATTACGGAACCGAGCAGCGGCCTCAGGTGCGCGCATGCCGCATCGATGTCGCGCTTCTGCACTGCGCACCAGCCACGCAGATATGCGAGCAGTTCCTTTTGCGCACCCGACGTACGGTTCTGCACGCCACGCGCGCAGAGCTCCTCCCATTCGACGCCCGGCACCGCGAGCTCAGCGGCCACGGCGAATCGCGGAACAAGTGCCGGATGATTCATGCCCGAGAGCGGCCAGCGCAGCTCTTCGTGAAACTCGGGCATGACCACGGTGAGATCGATCGCGGGTCGCCGCATGGCGATCGTCAACGGTCGGTACGTAAGGTTGTTCGGCGCCGGCGCTGTGAACTGCGCGTTCTCGACCTTTGGCGGCGCCTTCGCGCCGCACGCAGCGACGAGCACGATCCCCAGCCAACGCACGACCTGATGCTCGCACGGCGCCCGTCGAGGATCGTCACGATTCTGTGAGCGCCGCAAGCAGCAGCCGCTCTAGCGATCGGACCGCTGTGGCAGCTCTAAACGCCACGGTTGCGATCTGCGACATCGCCAGCCGGATCGCACGCGCAAGCCGCGGATTCTCGCGGCTGGCCGGTGGCATGTCGGTTGCTGTTAGACGCGGGCCAAAATGCCCGAATCATCTTCTAGACTTTTCGCTGCCGCGCTCGCCCGGCTGCGTCGCCGCGGCGCAGCGCTCGGTAGCGGCGTGCTCCTGACCCTGCCGGCGGCGGCGTGTATCGAGCCGTCGCCAGATATCACCGCCGTCGATCAGTACGATTGGGCGCAGTATGAAGGCCAGCGCGACACGCGCATGGTCCAGTACACCGGCACGTGGAGCTCGAGCTGCCAGTACAACACGCGCTTCGGTTGCGGGTCGGCGCTCGTGCACGTGAGCATCCGCGTGCGTCCGGCCGAGCACGCGGATCTTGCGTGGAAGCGCGTCGGCGTCGTGTATCACACGCCCGACGATCGCACCGAGCGCACGGCGGTCGGCAGCTACTCGAAGACGCTGACGGACGGTGACGAGGAATGGACGGTGTCGTTTTACGCGCCGAGCTCTGACGCGATCGTCGTGTTCGACGCCTGGTATCAAGACGGTGCGGGCAAGACGTGGATCGACGACAACGCAGGTGAGCTCCACGTGGTCAATGTCGGTCCCGCGTATCAGGTCGTGCGCGTCGAGCCGTGGCTCAACACCGTCACGGTCGGCGCCAACGGTGTGACCGGGAACATCTCGCTGCAGCTCGCGGATCTCGACTACGACAAACAGCTCGAGCTCGTCGCAACGAAGGACCACTGGCAGACGACGCTGCATTTCGGTATGGGCGAGGCGAACGAGAAGAACAAGCTGCACTGGGTCGAGGACTTCCCGTACTCGCCCGGTCGCGAGCGCTGGCAGATCGAGCTCGACGTGCCCGGCGGCTCGGAGCATTTCGAGTACGCGCTCGTGTATCGCCATGGCGTCGTCAACGGAGCGCGCACGTACGAGTTCTGGGACAACAACGGCGGCGGTAACTATCGCGTCGAGGCGGCGATCCTCCAGTGACCGAGACGATCGCGACGGATCTGCACGGCCACACCCGATTCTCCGACGGGCGTGCCGAGCCCGAGGACTATGTCGCGTTTCGCGCCGGCCTCGGTATGCAGGTGATCGCGGTGTCCGACCACGACACGTTCGCCGGCGTGCCGCGCGCGGCGGAGGCGGCTCGCGCGCACGGCGTCACGCTCGTGCCGGCGATGGAAGTCACCTCGTTCATTCACTTCGGCACACCGCGCGCCGAGCAGATCCATGTGCTCGCGTATTTTCCACCCGAACGCGCGCTCGACGGCTCGCTCGCCGACACGTTCCTCGGCGCGCGCGCCGTCGCCGTGAGCCGCAAGTGGCGCGAGCTGTGTCTCGGCTGGCTGACCGGCTTGCCCGAAGAGCAGCGCTACTTCATCGATCCCGAGCGCTCGCTCGCCCAGCATCGGGGCACCGAGTTCCCGCAGCTGCAGGACTTCCTGAATCTGGTCTACGACCGCAATCGGCTCGTCTACCAGGACTTCATCCGGTACCACGTGCAGTTCTGGGACAACGATGCCGACCTGTTCGGCTGGCAGCCGGAGGAAGCGATCGAGGCGATCCGCAGCGACGGCGCGCTCGACATCGTCGCGCACCCGGTGCGCGTTCGCGACAAGACCCGCATGGATCGCGTGATCGACGAAGCGAGTGGCATCGAGGTGTACACGTCGCGGCACCGCCACGACATCGCCGCCGGCTTTCGCGAGCGCGCCGAGGCCGCCGGAAAACACTGGACCGCGTCGGCCGACGATCACGGCCACGTGAAGTACGTGCGGCCACCCGATGGCACGCCGCGCCGCACGATCGAGCTCATCCTCACGGGCCGATGAGCGAGCGCGTGATCGACGAGGGCGGGGTGCTGGTCGCAGTGACTGCGCGACTCGACCGGCCGGTCAGCGCACTCGAGCTGTGCGGCGAGCTGCCGTGCTGGCAACAGCCGATCGCGATGCAGCGCACCGGCAGCGCGTGGCAAGCGCACGTTCGCGCGCGCCCCGGCGTATACGAGATCAAGCTGCGCGAACCGTCGGGCACGTGGTCTGTCGATCCCGAATGGCGAACGGTCGCCCGCGACGGCGAGCACAATGGCGTGCTCGTGATTGGCGGCAGCGACGAGCCCGTTCTGCACGCGCCGGCCTCGCCGTGGCTGCGCGTGCTCGACGATGGCCGCATTGCCGTGCGCGCGGCGCTGCGTCATGGTCATCGCGATCGCCTCGCGTTGCACGTCGACGATGGTGCCGGCATGCGTACGTGTCCGATGCGCGAGACCGGACGCGACGGCTCGCATCGCTGGTTCGAGATCGAGCTCGCGGGCGCAGGGCGCACGCTGGAGTATGCGTTCGTGCTCGCAGACGGTCGCGTGATCGCGTCGAGCACGGGCGCGTTCCGCATCGACCCGCACGACCTCGTGCCGCACGTGCCACCGTGGTGGCGAGACGCGGTCGTCTACACGATCTTCGTCGACCGATTTCGTCGCGGCGGTTCGGCCGGCGGCTGGCGCGATCCGCAGGCGTGGGCACGTGAGCACCGCGCGGGTGGCGATCTCGCCGGCGTGCGCGAAGCATTGCCGTATCTGGCCGACCTCGGCGTGACCGCACTGCATCTCACGCCGGTGTGCGTTGCGCCCTCGGTGCACCGCTACGACGCGATCGAGCCGACATCGATCGATCCCGAGCTCGGCGGCGACGTCGCATTCGCGCGTCTCGTCGACGAAGCGCATGCACGCGGCCTCCGCATCCTCGTCGATGTCGCAACCACGCACGTCGATCGCGACTTCGCGCCGTTCCGGGACGTTCGCGCACACGGCCCGGCGTCGCGGTACTGGCACTGGTTTCGCGGACACCGCTGGCCGTTCATCGACGGACCCGATCCCGGCTACGACCACTATCAGAAGGGACAGTGGCGGGAGCCGCTGCTCGCGCTCGACGAACCCGAAGTGCGCGACCTCATCGTGTCGTGGTTCGACACCTGGGCGCGGCGCGGTGTCGACGGCATGCGCGTCGATGCGGCGGCGGACTTACCGCTGCCGCTGCTCGCGCGCGTACGCAGCGCTGTGCGGGCCGTGCGTCCCGATGCGATCGTGTTTGGTGAGGTCGTTCCCTCGTGCCTCGATCGATTCGCCCCGCATGTGCTCGACGCTGCGACGGACTTCGCGCACCGCGAGGCGATGCTCGGCTGGCTCGGCGGCGAGTCAGCAACGCGGTGGGCGAGCGCCGCGGCAGCACTCCGGCGACGCGGTGCTGCGACCGAGGTCGCGCTTGGCTTCGC
Organism: Kofleriaceae bacterium; assembly: GCA_036274355.1. Taxonomy (GTDB): domain Bacteria; phylum Myxococcota_A; class Polyangia; order Haliangiales; family Haliangiaceae; genus JABFXX01. The sequence goes on from DASUFX010000091.1 coordinate 6,376, forward strand.
CGGCACCCACGACCAGCCGCGCATCGCGACGGTTACCGGTGATGCCGCGCTCGCCCGGCTCGGACTCGTCGCGATTGCACTCGGTGCGCGCATCCCGCTGCTCTATTACGGCGACGAGGTCGGTCTTGTCGCGACCGCGGTCCGCGAGTTCGAAGACTCGTGGCCCGATCGGCAGCCGATGCCGTGGCAGGAAGCAGCATGGGATCACGCGACGCTCGACGCCGTTCGCGCGGCACTCGCACTTCGTCGCGACCACACACTCCTGCGCCGCGGCGACGAGGAGCTGCGCGCTATCGATGACGACACGGTTCTCATTCGCCGCCACCGCCTCGGCGACGCGATCGATATCGTCATCCATCGCGGTACTTCGCCGCAAACGGTCGAGCTGCCGCCCGGCGCCGCGCGCGTGTTGTTCGCGCTCGGCGACGTCGAGCTTGCAGGCGCGCAGCTTCGACTCGGTGCTCGCGCGCTCGCCGTGATCGATCGCCGCGAGGTGCTCGACCACGATCTCGTCGCGCACAACGCCACGATCGCGGCCGAAGCGTTCGCCGGCGGTCGTGCCGAGTGCCCGGCGTACCCGACGCGGCTCTATGTGACCGTCACCGAGGCGTGCAACCTGCGTTGCGCGCACTGCATCACCGATGCACCTGCACGCACGCGCTCCGGCCGCGCGCGCACGCTGCAGCCATGGTTGCTCGACGCGCTCGACGAGGCGTTCGCGCACGCGGATTACGTCGCGTTCACGCACGGCGGTGAGTCGCTTGCCGCGCCGATCTTCCCGCACGTACTCGGCCGCCTCGCACGCGCGCGCGGTCGCTCTCCCGGACGCGCGGACGTCCACCTCGCCAGCAATGGCATGCTGCTCGATGCCGATCGCGTCGCGATGTTGATCGATCGGGGCGTCACCTCGGTCATGGTCTCGCTCGACGGCGCGATGCCCGCGACCAACGATCGCATTCGCGTGCTCGGCCGCTTCGAGCGCGTCGTTGCGAACATTGCCGCCGCAGTAGATGCGCGCTCGCGTCGCGGCGCCGACCTCCGGATCGGAATCTCGACTGTCGTTGGCGCGAGCAACGTCCGCGAGTTGCCCGCGCTGGGGCGGCTCTGTCTCGACCTCGGTGTCGATTGGCTCAAGCTCGAAGAGACGTACCCGGCAACGTCGTTCGCACGCGTCGACCTCTTGGCAGCAGACGATCCCGCAGTGCTCGCCGCGATGTCGGCGCTTCGCGATGTGGTCGCGGGCTACTCGCTCGTGCTCGTGGAACACATCGCGCCGCCCACCGAGTGCACGTGTAGCGGTGACGCCGCCGCACGTGCGTTCCGCACCGCCGACGACTTCGCGAATCGCGCGACGTTCCGGCCGTGTCGCGCCGCCTGGGAACAGGCCGCGATCGATCCGGACGGCACCGTGCATGTGGTCGACTACGCTGGCTCGCGACTCGGCTCGCTTCTCGACGCGCCGATGCTTGCGCTGTGGAATGCACCTGCGGCGCTCGCGGCCCGCGATCGTGCGCTGGCCGCTTCATCGGTTGTGCGTCGCCGCGTGTGCATCGCTCACGATCCGCTGATCACGAAGATCCCGCACCTCGCGACGAGCCTACGGCACGAGCCGCAGCACCGGCGCTAGCCGCACCGGCTTCGCGAGCTTATCGACGGGAGGCAGCGCGCCGATCTGCTCGAACAGCGCATAGGCGTCGTAGTACGTACAGTCCTCGCTGACACGGCTGCCCACGAACGTCAGCACCTGCACGACATCGAGCGTGACGCGCTGGCCCGTTGCCTCGACGCCGAAGAACGTACCGCGGTGGACACCTTGCCATGTCGACCGCACGACGACGCGATCGTCCGCGGCGATCAGGTCTTCGATCACGATGATGATGTCGCTGAACGCGGTGTCGCAGAGGCGCTCGCTGAGTGCATCTCGGCCTTCGAGCAAGGCAAGCGGTTCGCGCAGCACGTAATCGTCTACGACGAGCGCCGACAGGACATCGAGAGAGCGTTCTTCGAGAAGCTCGATGATGTAACGCTGCGCAACCTCGACATGGTCGGCGACCATGCCTCGTCAGACTGCAGCGGTCATGCCACCGCGCGCGGCGCGCGCTTCATCCGTGTCAGGCACCTTCTCGTTCCGCTTCTGCAAGATCGGGATCAGGTACATCGCGACCGCGCCGAACACGTTGTGGCCGGGCTCGAGCATCTTGCCGATGCCTTGCGCTGTGATCAGCGCGACGAACACGAGCATCATGTCCGTGACAGGACGTACGCGGTGTTTGCGGCCGATGGCGAACATCTCGCCGATGAGCTCGCCGTATTCGAGCTTGGCGGCGTCCTTTTGGCGGAACTTCGCGGCGAACGCGGTCACTTCGACACGCAGCGCTTCCCAGTCGATCTCGCCGATGTACGTGTGGAATCGCTTGAGGTGCGCCACGATGTCCTCGGGCGTGCCCATCGCGATGCATTTCGTCATGTCGATGAACTGGATGAGGACGTCCTCGTGCAGCAGCTTCGCGAGGCCGACGTCATAGACCACGATGCTGTCGTTGTCTTGCACGACCATGTTGCCGGGATGGAGGTCGGCGTGGACGAAGCCATCCTCGAAGCACATCTTGAAGAACGTCGTGCGCACGACCTCGGCGAGCTTGGGATAGTTGCCGGGCGGGAGCGCGTCGACCTTCGTACCGCGGATGAACTCCATCGTGAGCACGCGCTTGGAGCACAGCTCCTTGTGCACGACCGGGAAGCGGACCCTCGGCGTGCCTTTGAAGTTCGCGTGAAAGCGCTCGTAGTTCGCCTGCTCGATCGCGAGGTCGGTTTGATCGTGGATCGCTTCGATGAAGTGGCGCGTGTGGCCGACGGGATCGTTGCGGCGCCACTTGGGATGGATCGAGATCACACGCGCGAACCAGATCAGGATCACTTGATCGCGCTCGACCTGGCGGCGCACGCCGGGACGCAGCACCTTGACCGCGACCTCGCTGCCGTCGCGGAGGCGCGCTCGGTGCACCTGTGCCACGCTCGCAGCGGCGACCGGCGTTTCGTCGAGCTCGCTGAACAGCTCGGCGATCGACGTGCCGAAGTCCTCTTCGAGGATGCGCTTGACCTTGCGGAACGCGAACGGCGGGATTCGATCCTGGAGCGTGCGCAGCTGCTCGATCACTTCGGGTGCGAAGAGATCGGGGCGCGTACTCATGACCTGACCGAGCTTGATGAACGTCGCGCCGAGCGTGCTCATCGCTTGCTTGAGGATCCAGCCGCGCAGTGTGCCTACCGCACGAGCGCGACGTGGTCCCCAGATGAACAGCGCGATGCCGAGTCGCGCGAGGCCGTACACCACGCCGCACAAGATCAGGACGAGGAGCAGGAAAATGAAGTGGAGGAAGTTCCCGGGCCAGCGAAGCACTGCGGGCCCATCCTAACCGCGGCGACCGCGCACGTGTGTCACTCTCGCGCGCTGTGATTGCGGCCTTTCGAGGCTTTGCAAAGGCGCATTTCTTGGAAGCCTGCGCGGTTATGAACACCTTCAAGGCAGACTTCGAGGAGATTCGGCGCCGCGCACGCGAGCATATGGAGCAGGGCTCGGTGACCGAGGCCTATAAGGCCGACGTCGACAAAGTCGTGAGCGTGCTCAACGAGGTGCTGGCGACCGAGATCGTCTGCACGCTGCGCTACAAGGCGCACTACTACATGGCCCAGGGCATCCACAGCCAGGCGATCGCAGAGGAGTTCCTCCAGCACTCGAACGAGGAACAACAGCACGCCGACATGGTGGCAAAACGGATTACCGAGCTAAACGGTAAGCCAAACTTCAATCCCGACGGATTGCATACGCGCAGTCACGCTCAATACAGTGTCGGCGCGAAGCTCGAAGACATGATTCGTGAGGACCTCGTTGCGGAACGCATCGCCATTGGGACGTATTCAGAAATTGTCCGGTGGCTCGGCACGGACGATCCAACGACACGCCGCATGATGGAACAGATCTTGGCGACCGAAGAAGAGCACGCCGACGACATGGCGAAGCTGCTCGCGCGGATCGGTGCCAAGAGCGACGGTCACTAATCACGTACTTTCGTACATACGCAACGCCCGTCATGATATGAGATGACTTCGGGTGTACGGAGTGCTGTCAGACGAGGAGATCATTCATGGCCTCGCCGATGACCTTCCGGTGGGCCTCTTCGTGGCTCGCGCACCTGGCGGCGAGCTCGTTTACGTCAACCGCATGTTTGCGGAGATCATGGGGCAGAGCGGACGCGAGGATGCCTCCGCTGGGAGCTACTCGGAGCCGTACGGCATCCTGACTCGGGACGGCAAGCCGTACCCGGAAGAGAAGCTGCCGTTCGTGCTCGCGCTCGAGGAGAAGCGCGTCGTTGTCGTCGACGACATCATGGTTCGGCGGCCCGACCGCAGCGTCGTGCACGTGCGGGCGTTCGCGAATCCGGTGATGAAGGACGGCGAGGTCACGCACGTCGTGATTTGCTTCTTCGACATCAGCGAAGAAATCGTCGCGAAGCTAGCGCACGAAGAGAGTGAGCGGCGCCTCTATCGCTCGCAGCGCCTCGAGGCCATTGGCACGCTCGCCGGCGGCATCGCCCACGACTTCAACAACCTGATCTTCGGCATCAAGCTGCTCGCGGCCGAGCTGTCGGCCAACGAGCACGATCCGCAACGGCGCGCGTCGCTGCGCATGATCGACGACATCACCGAGCGCTCGGCGATGCTCACCAAGTCGCTGCTTGGCTTTGCCGGCCGCGGCAACCATCGTGCGGTGCCGGTCGCGCTCAACGACGTGATCGTCGGCATGCGCGAGCTGCTCGCGCGCACGCTCGGCGGCATCCAGGTCATCTTCCAGCTCGACGCCACGCAGCGTGGCACGGTCATCGGCGATCGCGCGCAGCTCGAGCAGGTCGTGATGAACCTGGTCGTCAACGCACGCGACGCGCTCAAGGAAAAGGGCGGCCGCGTCGTCGTCAAGACGAAGAGCGGGGCCGGGACTGTCATGCTCGAGGTTCTCGACGACGGCCCGGGCATTCCCGTCGAGCTGCGCGAGCGCATCTTCGAGCCATACTTCACGACGAAGACGAGCGGGCCGCAGCGCGGCACCGGGCTCGGCCTCGCGACCGTGTTCGGGATTGTCGAGCGGCACAAAGGCGCGATCGAAGCGGGGCCGGGATTGCACGGCGCGGGCGCGGCGATGCGCGTGACGTTGCCGGCGGCACCCGAGGCCGCGGACGAAGAGCCGGCCGTCGATGACCTTGGCCTCGAGCCCGGAAGCGGCACGATTCTCGTCGTCGACGACGATCTGATGGTGCGCCGAGCGGTGTCGATGACGCTGCGCGGCCTTGGCTACACGACGTTCGAGGCGGCGAGCGGCCTCGAAGCGGTCGATCTGTACCGCCAGCATCACGCGATCATCCGCGCGGTCGTGCTCGACGTGATCATGCCGGGCATGAGCGGGCGTGCCACGTACGCGGCAATGCGCGCGGTCGATCCGACGGTCGCGGTGCTGCTGATGTCGGGCTACACGAAGAACGAGGACGTGCAGGTGCTGCTCGAGCAGGGCGCGCGCGGCTTCGTGATGAAGCCGTACTCGGTCGAAGTGCTCGCGCGCTCGCTCGCCGACGCGCTCAAACAACCGAACGCGTAGCTACTGGTTACGCGCGCCGACGATCCAGCACGATGACGGTGCATAGCAGCCGTCACCGCGCATCATCGGCTCGATCGCAGATTTCAACGCGGTCACGATCTCGTCGCGACGGCGAACGCCTTCGGCGCCAGCGAGCCGCACGACCTCACCTGCAGGCCCCAGCGTGAGCGCGAAGTCGATCGCTTGCTCGACGGTACTGCCGAAGAAGAGGTCCGCATCGCTGCGTTCGAACGTGATGTCGGTCCAGCCCGCGCCCTTCATCTGATCGCTGACGAGATCAGGGCTCGCCATCGAGAACGGACCCGGACCACACGTGACCTGATCGTTCTTCGGCGGGTCACCGAGGATGTCGCGCACGATGAGCTCGGCGTTGTAGAACGCCTCGTTCGTCTCCTTCTTGCGCCACACGACCATGCGCAGCGGCGCGCCTGGCGCGAGCGCCTTGCGAATGTTGCGCAGCGCGATCACCGGCTGGTTGAAGAACATCGTGCCCATGCGCGAGAACGCCGCGTCGTAGGGACCGCCGGGCACGCCGGCCTCGATGTCGGCGACCTCGAAGTGGACCTGCTCGAGCCCCGTTGCCTCGGTGCGCGCGGTCTCGATGAAGCGCGACGCGGCGTCGAGCCCGACGGCGCGGCCGCTCGGCCCGACCTGCTGGCCGAGCACCTGCGTCGTGTCGCCGAAGCCACAGCCGATGTCGACCACCTTCATCCCGGCCTTGAGGCCAAGCCGCTCGATGGCGCGGTTACCGTGCTGCGCGAGCGCGGTCGTCACCATCGGTCGATAGGCCACGAACTTGTCGAAGAGGACCGTGTTCCACGCCTCTATCGCCTCCTGATTCCCCGGCAGCGTTTGCATTGCCGCAGGCTAGCCCGACCGGACGTGCTACGAAAGACCCATGGTGCCTGACGCGTGGCGGCACATCCTCGAGCGCGAGGTTGCGGTCTATCGCAAGCTCGACGTCCGCCAGCGCGCCAAGCTCGTCGAAGATCTACTGGTTTTCGCGGGCAAGGAGTTCGTTGGCCTCGACGGCTTCGTCGTCGACGACCGCGTGCGCGTCCATGTGTCGGCGACCGCGGCGCTGATGGTGCTCGGGATCGGCATCGATCGGTTCGCCCATGTGCGCCGCATCGAGATGCGCGAGGCGCGCTATCTCGACGAGCGCGGCAACGTCGCCGAAGGTCACTACGAGTATGCGACGCACGAAAGCATCGGGCCGATCGGAATCCTCCACCTCGCGTGGAAGGGCATGCTCGATGGCGCCGCTCGCAACGACGGCGCACACGTCGGCATTCACGAG
>DASUFX010000092.1:0-4097 GCA_036274355.1 Kofleriaceae bacterium
ATCTATCTCGACGCGCAGGAGAAGACCGTCACCGCGCTCGGCGATCCGAAGCAAATGCTCGCGCGGCCGCCGAACCCGCGCATCGGCGCATTCCTCACGCGCAGCGCCGACAAGGAGTCCGCATGAGCAAGCACGCCTCGCCGACCGTCATCGGAGCGTTCGTGGTGACCGCGCTCTCGCTTCTCCTCGCCGGTCTGTTGGTCCTCGGCGGCGGCAAGTACTTCCGCTCCACTGCGAAGCTAGCGGTCTACTTCGACGGCTCGATCGCGGGTCTACGCGTCGGCGCACCGGTGAAGTTCCGCGGCATCGACATTGGTGAAGTCACCAGCATCAAGATCAACATGACCGGCGCGATCCGCGACCCACAGAACGTGCGCGTGCGCGTCGTGATCCAGATCGACGAGGGTCTACTGAGCTCCCAAGGCGTGAACGGGATCGATCTCAACGACAAGAAACAGGTCAGCATGCTCGTCGATCGCGGCCTGCGTGCGCAGCTCGCTACCGAGAGCTTCGTCACGGGAATGCGCTACGTGTCGCTCGATATCAAGCCGAACGCGGAGGCAGTCCTGATGAACGATCGCAAGTATCCCGAGATTCCATCGATCCGGACCTCTCAACAAGCGATCACCGACAAGCTCGAGCGCGTGCTCGACAAGATCGCCGACACCGATCTTCCCGCGCTCATCGACTCGCTGAAGGCCACCATCGACGACGCCCACGACCTGCTGCGCGCGCCGGGTCTCGTCCGTGCAATCGATCGCCTCGACGACGTGGTCGCGTCGGTCGAGAAGACCGTCGCCGACATCGCGCAAACCACGCGCGGCTTCAAACCTGCTGTCGAACAGCTCACGCAAGCAGCAACCTCAGCGCGCAAGACGGTCGTCTCCGCCGAGCCGCTCTCCCATCAGCTCGACGTCACGCTGCGCGACATCCAGATGGCCGCGCGATCGGTGCGCCGGCTCAGCGATCAGCTCAGTCGCGATCCCGGATCGATCCTGCGCGGAGGCAAACAATGATGCGCGCTGCTCTGCTCCTCATGTGTGCGTGCTCGTTTGGCGGCCATCGCCCGAACTACCAGTACTTCGTGCTCACGACGACGGCGCAGCGCACGCCATCATCGACCGCGAGCGACGAGTCGCAGCCCACGCTCGCTGTCGACCGCGTCTCCCTGCCCGGCTATCTCGATCGCGAGCAGATCGCGATGCGCACGCGCGACCATAGCGTCATCTACTCGCGCACCGATCGCTGGGCAGAGCCGCTCGAGCCCGCGTTCGAGCGAACGCTGCGCGAAGACCTCGCTGTCCATCTGAGACCTGCCGGCATTCAGGTACCGACCCGCACCGAAGGCCCGACGTACTATCTCGATGTCGAGGTGCTGCGCTTCGAGCGAAACGGCGACCGCGTGGAGCTGTGGGCGCGCTGGACCATGCGATCGAGCACCGAAGTGCTCGACACCGGCGACACGCATTTCTTCGTGCCGATGCGAGGCGTCGACAGCAACGCCATGGCCGTCGCCGCTAGCGATGCCATCGCCCAGATGGCCGCCGAGCTGGCCGTGCAAGTGCGCAAGACCGACCGCACCCTCGCCGCACGCGAACGGAGGCCGTAGTTCCAGGCAGTTAGGCGCGGCTTGCAGGGTTTGTCTCCGAACCGCGTGTGTCTGGATATGCAGGCCCAACGCGTCATCTTCCTCGACACCCGCCACGAGCAACTGCCGCTCGCGATGCGCGAGGCGTATCTCGCCGACGTGCAGGCGTGGGTGCTGGGAACGTGTCGCGCTGCAGTCCGCGCCGGGGGCTGCAGCGATCGTTCCGCTCTCGGATTGATCGAAGCGCTCTACGGTCACCGCAGCTTCGAGGGCAGCCTCGCGCGTTGGCGCTCGATCGGTCCGCACGCGAGTATTCGCCGCGAGTTCCAGCTGTCGGATGACGCGGTCTCGCTGATGCTGCTCGCCGCAGCGCCGCGTCTGTGGGGCGCGCTCACGCACGTGTACGCCGCGATCTGCATGCCGGGCCGCAACTTCGTGGTCAGCCCGCTGTTGCTCTCGATGCTGCTCGGCAGCCGCCCCGCCACGTTGCGCGAGCTGTCCGCCGACGCGCCGCTCGTCAAGTACGGTCTGATCGCAATTCGCCCATCGGGTGCGATCCTCGCGAGCTCCGAGGTCGTATGCCGCCTCGCCGGCAGCTGATCGGGCATGATGCGCCCGCATGCGTATCGTCTCTCTTCTGCCCTCCGCGACCGAGATCGTGTGTGCACTCGGTGCTGAAGCCGAGCTCGTCGGCATCTCGCACGAGTGTGACTTTCCGCCCGCCATTCGCGATCGCCGGGTGCTGACGCGCTCGCGCATCGACGCAGCCGGCACCAGCGCCGCGATCGATTCCGCCGTGCGCGACGTGATCACGAACGCGCTCAGCATCTATGCGATCGACGACGCGGCACTTGGCGCGCTCGCACCCGACGTGATTGTTACCCAGGACCTCTGCGAGGTCTGCGCGGTATCGCTCGACGACGTGCGCGCCGCAGTCGCCCGGCTCGCGCATCGCGAGGACGTCCAGATCGTGAGCCTCAGCCCGACGCGACTCGCCGACGTGCTCGAGGACGTCACGCGGGTCGCAGCTGCACTTGGCCGCAAGGACCGTGGCGCCGAGACGCGCCGCGCGTTGCAGCAGCGGATCGATGCGATCGCGGCGCGTGTCGCCAAGCTGCCAACCCGGCCGCGGGTCGTCAGCCTCGAATGGATCGAGCCGCTGATGGTCGGCGGCACGTGGATGCCCGAGCTGATCGATCTCGCGGGCGGAACGACGATTGGCGCGACCGCCGGCGCACCCGCACCGACGATCACGCCACCGGCCCTCGCCGCGCTCGCGCCCGAGGTCGTCGTGATCAAACCGTGCGGATTCGCGATCCCACGCACGCTCGCCGAACGCGCCGTGATCGAGCGCGATGTCCTGCCTCACGTCGGTGGCGCGCGGGTCTACGTCACCGACGGCAACGCGTTCTTCAATCGCCCAGGTCCGCGCCTCGTCGAATCGCTCGAGATCATGGCCGCGTGCGTGCACCCGTCGGCGTTCGCCGACTTCGCAGCCGCGCACGCCGACACGATCGTTCGCTTGCGTTAGCTCACTCGCGCCACGGCAGACCGAACGTCATCTGCAGACCGCGCGCGAGCTGGATCTTCTCGTCGTCGGTGAGCTGCGCCATCGGATGCATCAGCCGATAGCTGCGCGGCGGCATCTCGCCCGCGATCACGTTCGCCGCCGCCTGCTCACGCATTTGATACGTGTGACCCCAGTCGGAGAAATTCAACACGCTGCGTGCGGAGTCGACGTTGTGCTGGACGACCCACGAGAACGGCGCGACGTGCGAGTACCACGGCCACGTCGTGCGGTTGCTGTGGCAGTCGAAGCACGCACGGACCGCGAGGTCGCGAGTCGCCGGCGAGTCCCACGCCGGTTCCTGGTTCGCGACCGGGTTGGAGTGATCGCGTCCATAAGGAATGATCTGCATTACGGCAAACACGCCCATCACCACCGCGACCACCATGAGGAATCGTTTGATGAAGCGAAACAACATAGATACAGCGGGTCCCTGGTAGCACGGCGCCCCGCCGAGCCGTCCGCGGCCTCCTGTCGCACTCGTTACAATTGCCCCCGTTTCGGGCGTTTGGACGATTGATCTTTTCGTGCGACCGGCGCCTAGGGTAAGGCTCTTCACCGCATGAGCTTCGACGACGTCGCCCGCCGCATGAAAAGCCGCCACGCTGAGGGAATGATCCCGCCGATGGACACGTCGCCCGACGTCGTTCGCCCGGCAATGGATGCCGACGCGTTCGCGCATCAGCTGATCGAAAGTGAACGTCGCGCCGCCAAAACGCGCGACCTCACGATCGGTGGCATCCTGCTCGGCCTCGGCCTCGCGATCACGCTCATCACCTACGACAGCGCATCGCAGTCGGGCGGCACGTACGTGGTCGCGTACGGACCGATGATCGTCGGCGCGATCCGGTTGTTCAAAGGCCTCGCAGCCTGAGCTGCGATCGCAGATCGCGTAGTCGCTCGCGCGAATGGGCACGTTTCACTGACAATGTCGTACTCCCG
>DASUFX010000093.1:0-2577 GCA_036274355.1 Kofleriaceae bacterium
CTGCCGATCAATTGCCTCAGCTGGTACGACGCGATGGCGTTCTGCATCTGGGACGGCGGCTTCTTGCCGACCGAGGCAGAGTGGAACTACGCCGCGTCGGGCGGTTCGGAGCAACGTGTGTATCCGTGGTCGAATCCGCCCACCATGGAGGTTGTCGACTGTCAGCACGTCAACTACTACAACGGCACCGACTACTGCGTGAACCCGCCGACCGGCGGCACGTTGCGTGTCGGTACCCACTCGCCACTCGGCGACGGACGCTGGGGCCACGCCGATATCGCGGGCAACATCTGGGAGTGGGTCCTCGACTACGACGCCGCGTACGCGACGCCATGCGACAACTGCGCGCAGCTGACGCCCGGGACGAATCGCGGGATGCGCGGCGGATACTTCAAGAACTCGATGGGAAACATGCGCGCCGCGAATCGCTCGAGCAACCAGCCCGTCGACCGGCCGCAGTACCTCGGTGTGCGCTGCGCGCGCTACTGAGGGCCTTCAGTCATCCCCGACGAGGGACTACTTCTTCGGTTTCGTCAGCTCGATCGGATCGGCGTCCGAGTCCGCGCGCGAGACATCGTAGTCGGCCTCGACCGACCACTTCACCTCGACACTACCGCTCGTGCCGCGCGTCTTGAGCTCGCGCACTGCCTGGCCAAGCGCGGTCTGCGGATCGATGCCGACGGCTTGCTTCATCACTTGCGACAGTGCGTGCGCGAACGCGGTCGCGGACTCGAAGCGATCGGCCGGATTCGCGGCGAGTGCGACGTCGAGCACGGCGACGAGTGAGCCGGGAATATCGGGCCGGCGTTCGCCGATCGGCGGGACCTTGCACGCGCGGATCTTCTTGAAGATCTCGACGTCGCTCTTGCCGTCGAACAACCGCTCGCCCGCCAGCGTCTCCCACATCACGCTGCCGACGCCGAACAAGTCGCTCTGCGGCGTGTTCGTCTTGCCGAACGAGACCTCGGGCGCGAGGTAGCTGAGCTTGCCCTTGACGGTGCCCGGCGCGGTCATGCTCGCGACGCGATCGCGGGCGCGCGCGAGGCCGAAGTCGGTGAGCTTCACGACGCCGTTCACGCCGAGCAGGATGTTGTGCGGCGTGACATCGCGATGGATGACCGGCGACGGCGTGCCGTCGGCACCGCGGCGGTCGTGCGCAGCGCCGAGCCCGCGCAACGTGCCGATGCCGATCGCGACGGCGAGCGGCCACTCGACGTGAATGTTGTTGTCGCGGTGCATGCGAATGAAGTGGCCGAGGTCGATGCCTTCGACCCACTCCATGACGAGGTAGTACGAACCGTCCTCCGCGATGAAGTCGAACACCTGCACGATGTTCGGGTGCGCGAGCTCCGAACCGACGCGCGCCTCCTCGATGAACATGTCGACGTAGTTCTTGAGCGCGCGGTATTCGGGCTTGATGTGCTTGATCGCGACGGTGCGCTGAAAACCAGCGGCACCCTTGGTGACCGCCTTGTACACGGTCGCCATACCGCCCTCGCCCGCGACGGACACGAGCTGGTACTTCCCATCGATCAGCTGCCCACCGGGCTGCACGGAACAAGTATCGCCCCAGTCGCCCTAGCCTGGAAGGTACCTACGTCGCTTCTAGGTCGGCTTTGGCGGCCTCGAGCTCGGCCATTGCAGCCTCCCAGCGGGCCGTCAGCTCTTCGAGCTTTTCCTGAGCGCTCTGGTAGTCGGCGAGAAGCTTGTTGCGGCGTGCGGCATCGTCGTAGACGGTCGGGTCTGCGAGCTCTGCCGAGCGCACCTTTTGCTCGGCCTCGAGCACGCCGACTCGCTCTTCGAGCTGCGCGACCTGCTTTTCGAGCGGCCCGAGCTTCGCGGTGCGTTTTTGACGCGCCTCGGCTTCGCGCCGTTTGCGCGCCTTGTCGTCTTCGCGTGACGTCTTGGCAGCGGGAGCGACGGCTGGGCCCTTTGCAGCCGGTGCGCCATCCGTCGCCGCGAGCGCCTGTCGCCGCTGGGCCATGGAGTACATGTACTCGTCGAGCGTGCCGGGGTAGGTCTCGACCCTGCCGTCTTCCACGTTCCAGATCCGGGTCGCGAGCTGGCGGATGAGGCTTCGGTTGTGGCTCACGAACACGAGCGTGCCGTCGTAGGTCTTGAGCGACTGCGCGAGGCTTTCGCTCGACGCGAGGTCGAGGTGGTTCGTCGGCTCGTCCATCAGCAGCAAGTTCCCGGGCGCGAGACACAGCCGTGCGAGTGCGACGCGCGCACGTTCACCACCGGAGAGCACCTTGCACTGCTTGTCGATGTCGTCGCCCGAGAACATGAACGCGCCGGCCATCGAGCGCACGCGCGCCGGCGGCGCATCGGGGGCCGCGCGCTGCAACACCTCTTCGATCGTCGCCGACATGTCGAGCGTCTCGGCGTGGTGCTGCGCGTAGTAGCCGACCTCGATGCCGCTGCCGATCTTGATCGCGCCGCTGTCGTACGGAAGCTCGCCCGCGATCATGCGGAGCAGCGTCGTCTTGCCGGCGCCGTTGACGCCGATGATGCCGACCTTCTCGCCGCGCCGCACCGTGAGATCGAGCGACGGGAACACGACGTGCTCGCCGTACG
>DASUFX010000094.1:0-11841 GCA_036274355.1 Kofleriaceae bacterium
ACGGCTTCTACTGCGAGGCGCACAGCTTCGCAGGCACTGTCACGGTGCAGTAGTCAGAAGTCGAAGCCGGCGGATAGCGACAGCGTGCGCTGGCTGCCCGCCGTGTCCTTGGCGTCGCACACCGTCGTCATCGAATTCGGCATGCACGGATCGCTCGTACCGGTGCGATCGTCGACGGACTTGCCGGCAAACGCGATCACGGCTTCGACGGTCGCCTGAAACACGTAGTACTGGAACTTCGCGCCGATGAAGAGCCGGTTGCGGATGATCGCGTCCTGATCCTTGAACACGAAGTTGAGGAGCAGGTCGTCCTGGTTACCCGGCTGTAGCGGATCGATGTTCGGCGTCGGATCGATGACTTCCGAGCGCGGCACGATCATGAGCAGGTTCCAGCCAGCGAACGGGTCGAGCCGCCACGTGCTGCCGACGCCGATGTGTTTCGACATCGCGATGTCGAGCGATGCGACGGTCAGGTCGAGCTCGCGCTGGTTCATCATGCGCGACACCGAGCCGCGCACCGCGAGCGACGGGATCAACAGGTCGTGATAGCCCTCGTGAAGCGCGACCTTCGCGTAGAGCTGGCCGGCCCACGTGTGCGAGTCGACGAGGTGCACCGCACCGGCGCCCACCTCGAACGACGGGATCGGGAACCACATGCCCTTGCGCGCGAACAGGCCCACCGTTCGCATCATGCCGTCGCCGTGCGCCGCGCCGCCGGTGCCTGCCGGGTCGGGCGAGCTCTGCAGGACCCGCCAGTACGATGCGTCGCTGTCGATGGTCGTGCTCGAGTAGTCGACTGTGAGCTGGAACCCGCCGAAGCCGAGCGTGTCGGCGGGCGTCAGCAGGTGCGGCGCGAGCACGACGCCGAGCTCCGAAGCCAGCGAGCGGAACTCGAGGTTCTGGCCGACGACAGACATCAGGTTGCCGCTGCCGTCGGTGATGCGCGTGCTCAGGCGATCGAGAACGAGGTCGTTCTTGTCGGCGTACGCAGCGGAACCCAGAGAGAGAGACCAGAGGAACGCAAGCGCGATCCCAGCTCGCATTCTGCGAGCGTAACACCCCAGCTTGCCGAACTGAAGCCGGCGGCGCGGCCCGGTTGCGTGCTATGCAGCGGCATGCCCGAGTACGCGACGATCCTCGTCGATGATCGCGGTCCGGTCGGCCGCATCACGCTCAACCGCCCCGACAAGCGCAACCCGATCGGGCCGGCGACCTGCGGCGAGCTGGTCGCAGCATTTGCGACCCTCAAAGCCAACGCCGCTGTGCGCGCCGTCATCCTCACCGGAGCCGGTTCGGTGTTCTCCGCCGGTGGCGATCTGTCGGCGATGACCCAGGCCCAGGACGGCCCGATTGCGAGCCTCGTCGACCTGTTCACGACGATGCACGAGCTCGGCAAGCCGATCATCGCGATGGTCAACGGTCCTGCGCTCGCGGGCGGCCTCGGCCTGATGGTCGCGTGCGATCTGGTGATCGCGGCCGACACTGCAGTGTTCGGCACGACCGAGATCTCGGTTGGCCTGTGGCCGATGATGATCACCGCCGAGATCACGCGTTCGGTCGGCCGCAAGAAGACGCTCGAGATGATGCTGACCGGGCGCAAGCTCGACGCCAACGAAGCGGTCGAATGCGGGCTCGTCAATCGCGCGGTGCCGGCTGCCGAGCTCGAGGCCGAGACGATGAAGCTCGCGAGTGAGCTCGCCGAGCGTAGTCCCGCGGCGATCCGGCTCGGCCTGCACGCGTTCTATCGCTCGCAGGACATGGAGCTCGAGCCGCAGCTGCGCTACCTGCAAGCCGAGCTCGGCCGCGTGCTCGCGCTCGAGGATGCGCGCGAAGGCATCACGGCGTTCCTGCAGAAGCGCAAGCCCCAGTGGAAGGGCAAGTGAAGATCCTCCGCATCGATCACGTGCAGCTCGCCATCCCGCCCGGCGGCGAAGCGAAGGCGCGCGCGTTCTACGGCGAGTTGCTCGGTCTCACCGAGATCCCGAAGCCTGCGCCGATGGCCGTACGCGGCGGCATGTGGTTCGACGGCGGCATCCATCTCGGCATCGAGCCTGACATGCGGCCGTCGGTGAAGATGCACCCTGCGCTGGTCGTCGACGATCTCGATGCGCTGGTCGCGACGCTCGTCGCGGCAGGCTACGAGTGGAAGCCATCCGACGAGCTCCCGGGCGTGCGGCGCGGCCACACGAAGGACCCGTTCGGCAATCGCATCGAATTGATCGCTGCCACGTAATTACGTGGAGCTCAAAGTATCAGCGCTTACTACAGAAATTGTCAGCGGTAAGCCTACGCGGGCCCTGCTACCTTTGAGCTATGTCGCGGGTCGCTGTTGCGGTGCTGGCGAGCGCATTCGTGCTCGCGGCCGCATCGGGCGAAGCGGCTCGCAAGAAGACCGCGACGACGTCGAAGGCGAAGAGCGCCGCCGCGAAGAAGGCCGCGCTCGCGAAGAAGAAGAAGCTCGCGATGAAAAAGAAGTCGCGCGCGAAGGGCCGGCATCGCGTCGCGGTGGCCGAGAAGGTCAGCACGAGCAAAGAAGGCATGCCGCACGGCTTCGCGTGGCCGCCGAACGAGCTGATGAAGACCGCGAGCGTCGCGTGCGAGAAGCATCTCGACGAGATCGGGCTGACGTGGGAGCGCGCGACACCGGAGGGCAAGATCGCCGATCCGATCTACGTGCCGGCCATGGAGATCGGCGGCATCCGGTATGTCGCCGCGTATGGCAAGGGACCGCGCCGCCTCGACTGCCAGCTGGTAAAGACGCTCGATCAGATCGGGCCGGAGCTCGTGAAGCTCGGCGTGCGCGAGATTCGTTACGGCAGCATCTATCGCAACACGAACGTGCGCGTGCACGGCACGACGAAGCCGATCCTGTCGCGGCACGCGCTCGGGATCGCGATGGACATAAAAGCTTTCCTCGACGACAAGGGCAGGGTCGCGAATGTCGAGCTCGACTACCTGAAGGGCGATCCGCTCTTGCACTCTATCGAGGACACGGTCAACGCGAGCAAGCTGTTCCGCATCGTGCTCACTCCCGGCAACGACCCGCTGTCGCATTACGACCATTTCCACTTCGAAGCGGCGGTGGACTACACGGCGTTTCGGTAGTCTTCTGGCATGGCCGATCCAGTCGTCGAAGTCGCAACCAACTTCGGAACCTTTGTCATCCAGCTCGATCAGGCGCACGCGCCGAAGTCGGTCGAGAACTTCCTCAAGTACGTCGACAGCAAACACTACGACGGCACGATCTTTCACCGCATCATCCCGACGTTCATGGTTCAGGGCGGCGGCTACGATCAGCAGTACGAGAAGAAGCGCACGCTGGCGCCGATCCAGAACGAGGCGGACAACGGGCTCAAGAACAAGCGTGGCACCGTCGCCATGGCGCGGACGGGCGATCCGCACTCGGCGACCGCACAATGGTTCGTCAACGTCGTCGACAATGCGTTCCTCGATCACACGTCGAAGGACGACCGCGGTTGGGGCTACACGGTGTTCGGCACGGTCACCGACGGCATGGACGTCGTCGACAAGATCAAAGCGGTGAAGACCGGCGCGAACGGCCCGTTTGCGAAGGACGCACCGGACGAGCCGGTCGTCATCAAGCACGTCAAGCGCCGCTAGAGCGTCGACGCTCACGCGGATTCGCACGGCCGCCTCGCGCGAACACGCGCGGCCGCAATGCGCGAACACGCGCGGCCGCATCGCGCGGGGGAACCACCCCTGCGAGCCGGCGAGCGTGTTCGCGTTCTGCAGAGCGGTGCACGGCGAGTGCGAAAGACGCGCGACGACGATTTTGTGCACCAAACGGAGGCTCGATGCGTCTTCTAGGACGCCATGCGATCCGCCGCCGTCCTCATCGCGCTCGCCGGATGTGCCCAAGGCTTTGCAACCGCACCGAAACCCGACGCAGCGCCGAGCGAGCTCGGTCAGACGTTCGGTGTCCCAGGCGAGGCGATGGAGTATCAGGTCTCGCTGCGCGGCGTGACCGTCGGGCGCGTGCAGGTCGCTGTGGGCAAGGCCGGCTTCGTCGACGGCAAGCACGCGATCATCGTGAAGTCGCGCGGTACGAGCGCTGGCCTGATCACGTTGATCACGAATCTCAAGTGGGAGCTGACGACGACGCTCGACATGACGACCGGCTTGCCGATTCGCGAGATCGAAGAGAGCTGGCTCGAGGAAGACGGCGAACCCGAGCATCATCGCAACGAGCGCGAGTGGAACGATCACGGCTTCAACCTGCACGCGGCCGCCGGTGCGTTGCGTGGTTGGCACTCGCGGATCGGTCAGCGCGCGAGCTTCCAGGTCACGATCGATCGCGCGGACATCGACGTCGAGCTCTGGGACGCAGCTCGCGAGTACCTCGCGTCGGCGAACCAGCCCGCGGTGCGCTACGACGGCATCGCGCTCGAGAAGTACAGCTTCTCGGTGTGGATCTCCGACGACGAAGTGCGCGTGCCGCTGTTTCTGCGCACGGGAACGAAGTGGGGCGAGGTCACGGTCGAGCTCGTGCGCTACGACCCACCGACCGAGCCGTAGCTCACTTGTCCTTCATCGCGCAGAACATAACGCCCATCAGCACGCCGCCGTCGAGCTCGACGCGGCCGGTCACCGCAGCGCCGGTCTGATCGAGCTTGATCGTCTTGATCAGCGCGCCGACTTGTTCGCGGCAGCTCTCGGGTGCGTCGTGCGCGGCCTTGTCGAGTGCGCGTGTCGCTTCGGAAACGAGCTGCTTCGCGGCCGCCTCGTCTTTCATCTCGGCGCGACCTTCGAACACGAGTTTCTCGCCGGTCTGATAGAGCCACACCGCGCCGGACTTCGTCGACAGCACGTCGCGTGTCGTCCTCGGCACGAAGCCCGCGACGAAGAATGCGTCCTTCGGTGCGCGGCCGAGCTCGCGCAGGATGTCGGTGCTCGGGCCCATGCCCGGCAGCTCGACGAGCGGCTTCCAGCGATCGGTCGCCGCGAGCACTTGCGAGTCGGACGAGCTGATCAGCGAGACCTCGCCCATCGGTAGCCACGGCACTTTGCCGCGCGCCTTGTTGAGCTCGCGAATCATGTCCTCGGGTTTGTCGGTCTTATCGAGCTTGCCCTCGGCCATCATCATGATCTGGCCGTCGCCCCACGCGAGGATCGCGTGGCCTTCGTTCTTCTTGTCATCGGGTGGCGGCTGCACGAGCACGACCAGCTCCGCATCGGGTGGCACGCGCGCGAGCGGAGTACCGATCACGTCGATCGTGCGTGGCGTGCCGGTACCGATCGTCGATAGCGGACCGCCATGCGACGTCGTCGGTTCGTAGCTCGTCGGCCACCACCACAGGCCCTTCTTCCACACGGCACGCGCGACGTTGAAGCGCCCCATCGCGATCATCGGACCGAGCACGAGCAGCGCGACGACGAGGAAGCGCAGCTTGTAGCGATCGCCCGCAGTGAGCGACGCCTTCGCCGGCGTCTTCGCGTCGGCTTGCTTCTTCTTGCGCTTCCGCTCGGCGAGCAGATGCCAGGTCAGCGGTCCGACCGGGAACGCAAACGCACCGACGCCGGCGGCGAGCCAGCGCGGGTAGCCGCGAAACACGATGTATGACGAGGCGACCTCGAACAGCACCGCACCCACGACGGTGGCGATGAGGCCAAACACGAAGCGTTGTCCGCGGTTCGACACGCAAAAAGCGTAGCACCCGGATGCAGCACGTTCCCGGAGATTTCTTGGACCAGCTTCCGGCGCTGTGCGTCCAAGGGACGTGCGCTTACTCGCCCTCGCGATCCTGCTAACTGCCGGTACGGCTGCCGCGCATCCGCCTCCGGAGCCCGAGGAGACGATCCAGTGGCGGACCGACCGCGCGTTCTTCGAGTGGTCGACCTGGGCGCGGCTCGGGTTTGGCGTCGAGCGCGTGCCCGTCGACAATGTGGCGCGCACCGTGACTCCGCCGAGCACGAGTGACACCCACGACCAGCGCACGCTGTGGGATGCCGCACTCGGCGCCGACGTCACGCTCCCGTTGCCGACCGGCAGAGTGCGGATGGGCCCGTGGATCGAGCTGCGACCGAAGGGTGTGTTTGCCGGCGGTGAGCTGTCGATTGCCGGCGACGACCTCGACATGTTCTGGAATGACGGCGAGAAGGTCTACACGGTGCGCGCTGGCTCGAGCATGACCGACCTGACCGCGGCGATCGCCTACGGCTATCGCTGCCCGTGGAAGTTGTGGGGTCCGTACAACCACGCGACGCGCTACATGATCGGCGTGCGCATCGTCGCGTCGGCGACGCGCAACGTGCAAGACCCGAACGACTGGTCGATGTCGCTCGGGCTGGAGTTCGAACCAGTCGGCTCGCTCCGCTACGTCGCCGGGATCAAGAGCTGGTACTGAACAGGGGTGGCGATGGCCGGCTTGGGGAGCTCGAACCAGAACAGCGAACCGGGTCCACGCGACTGCACACCGACTGTTCCCCCGTGCGCACGCACGAGCCGGTCGACCGTCGCCAGCCCGAGCCCGATGCCACTGGCGCCGCGATCGAGCTGCACGTACGGTTGGAAGATCTTTGCCTGTTGCTCGGGTGAGATGCCCGGGCCCGTGTCTTCGACTTCGAACCGCCATCGAGTGCCCAGATCGAAGGCGCGCACGTCGACCCGGCGCTGCGTCGCATTGCCCATGTGCTTGATCGCATTCGTTACGAGGTTCGAGACGACGCTGGTCAGCACGCCCTCGCTGCACGCGATCGCACCAGCCGGAACGCTGGATGCGATCAGGGTGATGTTTGCCTCGCGTGCTTGTTGGCCAAGCCCCTCGACGATATCCGCGATCACCGGTGCGACCTCGGTTGACACGCCAGGCTCGGGTCTTCCACCCGCACGCGAGAACGCGAGGAGCGCGTCGACGAGCCTCTTCACGCGCGTCACGGCCATGATGCCTCGCTCCGCCGAGCGGCGAGATTCAGCATCGACGTCGCCTGATTCGTGAACCATGTCGAGCGCGAGCATCGCAGATGCCAGCGGGCTCAAAATGTCGTGCGCGACGCTCCCCGCGAACTGGCCGAGCGCCTCGTTCTCGGCAGAGAGCTCGCGGTCGCGCAACTCGAGTGCGTTGCGTTCGGCGCGCTCTAATCGGGCGATCCTCCGTAGCTGGCGCAGCGAGAGAAATACCGCGACGATCGCGAGCATGACGCTCAGACCAGCGAGCAGCACCACGACGGCCCTGGTCTCAGAGCGGATGCCCTCGATCTCGAGCCCCAGCCGCTGTCCCTGCGAGGCGTCGAACGACACGACGCGGTCGATTGCCTGGTCGAGAAGCTCGACCTGTTGATGCACGTGCTGGAGGCCTGTTCGATCGGTCGGCGCGCCCGCCAAATAGTTGGCCAGAGTCGTGTCGACGGCCGCAGTTCCCTCCTGGACGTGCGCGAACAGTGGCCACTCGTTCGGGAAGAGCGGCAGCGACACATACGACGCAAGCGCCGCCTCGACATCGTTGCGCGAGCCGATGAGTCGATCCCGGAGTACCGAGCGTCGATCATCAGGTGCGCCAGCGTACTCGTCGAGATCGAGATCGAGGCGTCCGAGATCACCACGCGCGCTACCGAGCAGCTGCACGCTCGGCATCGCGTTGCCGATCATGTCGCGTACTCGGCTCGCGATCGCACTGTTCATGTACTCGCCGACGACCGTCGCCAAGATGAAGCTCATGACGACCGCGGACATGACTACGACCAACCACCGTGCTGTGGAGACCGATCGGCGGGTGCTGGCCTCGCTGGCCGTGCTCATAACCACAGCTACCCGACGGGGATCGCATCGACAAGCTGCCTGGATCGCGCTGCGACAACCTCGGTGTGCGCAGCACCAAAGCCATCGCAGAGTGCGAGCCCGTGTAGGATTTCCTCCGTCGGCGTTCGCGACTACGCGAAACCGTCGTTCGTCGGCGCGGATCGAGCTCCAGCGCCGGGACGATTTTACTAGGGGCGCGGCCGCAACGGACCGTGCGCATCGCACAGCGGGCACTTCTCGGCGACGACGGCGCGATCGCACGAATTGCAGCCGTACGCGACGACGTGATAACCGGGGTCGCCGAAATCGACGAGCTGCTTCGGCTTCGGCGCTTCGCCGCCGTAACGCGCACTCGCCGGCACGAACGCGAGTGCCATCAGCTCGAGCTCGTTGCACTGCGGGCAGCGCTTCGGCAGGGTCAGCCGGCTCGTCTCGCCGAGTGCGCGTGCCAGGCCGCCTGCCGCATTGCAACGCGGACATATGTCGCTCTCGAACACGACCTTCGCGCACGTCGCACACGTGATCCGGTACGTGCCGTCGGCGAATTTCTCGCCGTCATGCGCCCAGCGGCCCTCGTTGTTCGGCTCGGCCGCCATCACGACGAGGCTTCGATCGATGTAGCTGCGGATCTCCAGCAACCGACCGCCGCACGTGCAGCCAGCGTTGACGAGCTCTTCAAAGCGAGCTTGCGAGAGCGCGCCCATCAGCGGCGCTGCACTTGGATCTTGCGACGCGCGGCAGGATTCCGCTCGAGTACGCGACGCGCGAGCTTCTGCAGCTCCGGGTGCACGCGGAAGCGCGGATCGAGGAAGCGGCCGAGGAGGTTCACGTCCTGATCGCTGAGCGCGACGAGCTCGGTCTCCGCCTGCTTGCGCTGATTCGCCGCGAACTTCGCGAACACGCGCGCGACCTGCAACTGGATCGCGATCTGCTCGCCATCCTTCTTCGGCAGCTCGATCGAATCGATCAGCGCGAGCGCTTCCTTCGGCTTGCCGGTGCGCGCCCACGCCTCGGCGACGATCGAGCCGGCGAGCGGCCGCGCTGCTTTGCGCTCCGGGTTGTCGAGGTTGATCGTGTCCGCGTTCTTGCGGGCGTCGGCGGTGCGGCCGAGCGACAAGTAGAGCTGCGTCTTGAGCAGCGCGACGTCGTCCTGCATCGCCGGCGGGAACTTCGCGAGCGGCGTCTTCTCGATCAGCTTGATCGCGCCCTGCGGATCCTCGGCAGCCATCAGCTGCGAGCGCGCGAAGATGTTCGTCGGATCGTTCGGATCCTTCGCCTGCTCGAGCTTCTCGAGCGCTTCCTTGCGCTTCTCGGGCGACGTCGCCGCGCCCTGCAGCAGGCCCACGACGTTCTTCTGCTTCTTGATGAACAAGAACGCGCGCAGCAGGACGAACGCCAGCAGCGCCGTGAGGACGCCGATGATGATCATGAACACCATGCTGCCGGTGCTGATCGCGAACGCCCAGATCACGGCCGTGATGCCGCCGATCCAGTAGAGCGTCTTCTTCGGGAATCCGATCTGCTGCTCGGGCTTCGCCTCGATCGCAGTCTCGGTTTCGGGTGCAGCTTCCTCGGTCTTGGCCTTCTTCGCCACGGCGGGGGGCAGACTAGCGCACCCGCCCGCCGGCACAATGGCCGATCGTCGCTACTTAGCGGCTTCTCCGAAACTCTTTGCGCGGACGGCACATCGTAGTTACCACCTAAGCCATGGCATCCCGTGCCGGGACGGTCGCGCTGGTCATTCTGAAGGTCGTGGGTCGGGCGCTCTGGGTGAGCACGATGGTGCTGATCCCGCTGTTCGGGTTCTGGCTCGCGTCGTCGCTCGCTGCCTACCACAACGCGACCCAGTGGCTGTCACTGCTCGTCGGTCTCTTGCTGTTTCCGATCCTGCCGGTCGGCTGGGATCTGTTGTACGCCTGGCGCCAGAAGCGCAAGAAGTACGACGGGCCGCGCTATCTCACCGGCGTCGATCGGCTCGTGCTCCGCACGCTGCTCATCAACGCGGTCTTTCTCGGCGGCATGATGTGGAAGGCGAAGCAGGAGTCGTTCCGCGCGCTCGCGGTGCGCGGCGACTGGATGCTCGACGGCTTCAACGGCCCGGTCGCGAACACGATGCGCGGTTGGCTGCTCGGGTTCGCGGACCACTTCGACAAGCGCACGACCACCGTCGTCGAGAATCAGTACGGCAAAGGTGACCAGGCGCCGAAGGACATCAAACCGATCGAGGACACCGAGACGCCTGGTGAGAAGCCGACCAACCCGATGGGCTGGCCGCTGGCGGTCGCGTTCGATCCGATCGTCGCCGAGATTCCGGACAGCGAACAGACGTCGATCGAATCGGTCGGCGCGTACTTCGCGGCGCGCATCTCCGACAAGAAGCAGCTCGTCAAGGCGCTACACGACTACGTCGTCAACCGCCTGCACTACGACTACGACGCGCTGAAGCTCATCGAGGCGCATGATTACGAGCACACGCCGGCGCAAACCGCCGAGGCCGTGTTCGCGCGGCGCGCCGGTGTATGCGAGGGCTACGCGCGGCTGATGGTTGCGCTCGGCAATGCCGCCGGCGTCGAGATCGCATTCGTCACTGGCTACATCCGCGACTCGGCCCGCAGGCTCGCGGTCAGCGACGATCCGTGGGACACGAGCTCGCGCGAGGCACTCGAGGGTGTTGGCCACGCATGGAACGCAGTGAAGCTCGACGGCCAGTGGTACCTGATGGACGTCACGTGGGACGATCCGACGAAGGGTGAAAACTCGACGACGTACCTGTTCGTGCCGCCGAAGCTGATGGCGTTCGATCACTATCCCGAAGACTCGAACTGGCAGCTGCTCGAGAAGCCGATGTCGCTCGGCGACTTCGTGCGCCAGCCGCTGTTGTCACCGCGCATCGGCGAGCTCGGCATCACGCTGCTGTCGCCGACGCGCTCGCAGGTCACCGTCGACGGGACGGTCGAGATCGTGCTCGACAATCCCTACGGCGCGGAGGTGATGGCCGACGCGCACCGTGATGGCAGCTCGCACGACGACGGCGGCAGCCCGTGCAAGGTCACGAGCGGCACGCACACGACGATCACGTGCAACCTCGCCGATGGCGAATACGAGGTGCAGATGTTTGCCGCACCGGCCGCGCAACGTACCGGGCGCTACACGCTCGATTACGTCGGCTCGATCCTCGTGAATAGTCACTGAGCGTCTCGGAAAACTGAGTCGGTGCTGCATTCAAGTGTGCGAGATGGCATGCGCACGTCGTGGCACATGCCTTGAAGTCGCAGGCCCGCATGAAACGTTTCCTTGCGCTCGCTCTTCTCGCCGCGTGCGGCGACAGCCCGACCGACATTCCCGAGATCAAGTCCGACGTCGCGCGCGACCTGCAGCCGAACGTCAGCGCCGGCGACTTCGCGACGCTCGTTGACGGCAACACCGAGTTCGCGACCGACCTCTACGCGCAGGTGCACGGCCAGTCCGGCAACCTCTTCATGTCGCCGCACTCGATCTCGATCGCGCTCGCGATGACGTGGGCCGGCGCGAACACGAACACCGCGGCGCAGATGGCCGACACGCTGCACTTTACGCTGCCGCCCGATCAGCTCCACGCCGCGTTCAACAAGCTCGATCTCGAGCTCGCTTCTCGCGCTGCAAATGCGATGAGCGGCACGATTCCGTTCAAGCTCAAGACCGCGAACGCGATCTTCGGCCAGGAGGGCAAGACGTTCCTCGATCCCTTCCTCGACGCGCTCGCCCGCAACTACGGCGCCGGTATGCGCGTGCTCGATTTCCTGTCCGATCCCGAAGGCTCGCGCGCGACGATCAACCACTGGGTCGAAGATCAAACGAATGATCGCATCAAGGACCTGCTGCCGATGGGCTCGGTGACGCCCGACACGCGGCTGGTACTCTCGAACGCGATCTACTTCTCCGCCGCGTGGGACGAGCCGTTCAAGGCCGAAGAGACTGCGGATCGCGCATTCAAGCTCGGCGACGGTACGACGATCTCGGTACCGACGCTGCACCAGGTACACGAGCGCGGTTACGGCGAAGGCGATGGCTACAAGGCAGCCGAGCTGCCGTACGACGGTGGCCAG